>JAEYSJ010000066.1 GCA_023434855.1 Bacillota bacterium
TGATCATAGTTACCGAACCCACACGCACCAGCGTCCAAACGGCTAAAGTAGTGCAGCAATTGGCCAGGGATTTGGGTGTGCAAGTAATTAAAGTTATTGGTAATAAAATTCGTTCTTCCAAAGAAGAGGCTTTTCTGCGCGAGCAATTTACTGCAGAAGAATTGCTTGGCTTGATTTATTTTGATGATGTTATGTTGGATGCCGCTCTGGAAGAGGGAGTGACAAACATTCCTGAAGGGAACTTCAAAAAGGCTTTGGAGCAGGTATACCTAAGCATAGTAAAAAGGTTCAAAAACGAATAGGGGGTTTGGATTAAGATGAAAAGTGATGTTGAAATTGCCCAAGAGGCGGTAATGAAGCCAATCGTAGATGTGGCTAAACAACTGGAAATTCCCGCAGAAGAGCTGGAGCTTTATGGCAACTATAAAGCAAAAGTATCTCTGAAAACCTGGGAACGTGTTAAAAAGAATCCTGATGCAAAATTAATCTTAGTTACTGCTATCAACCCTACTCCTGCCGGTGAAGGTAAAACTACCACCACTGTTGGTCTTGGTGATGCTTTCCATAAACTGGGCAAGAAAGTTGTTATTGCATTGCGCGAACCATCCCTTGGACCTTGTTTTGGCGTTAAAGGTGGCGCTGCCGGCGGCGGTTATGCTCAAGTAGTACCGATGGAAGATATCAACCTGCATTTCACAGGTGACTTCCATGCTATTACTACCGCTCACAATTTGCTGGCTGCCATTCTTGACAATCATCTGCATCATGGCAATGCACTTGGCATTGATCCGCGTCGTGTTACCTGGCGCCGGGTTGTTGACCTGAATGAGCGCGCACTGCGCTTTGTCGTTTGCGGTCTTGGCGGTAAAGCCAACGGCGTACCCCGTGAAAGCGGCTTCGATATTACCGTTGCTTCCGAAATGATGGCTATTCTCTGTCTGTCCAGCGATCTGGATGACATGAAAGCCCGTATCGCTCGCATTATCATTGCCTACAAATATGACGGAACTCCTGTAACTGCAGGTGACCTAAATGTAACCGGCGCTTTGACACTCCTGTTCAAAGATGCTATCAAACCGAACCTTGTTCAAACTTTAGAAAATACTCCTTCTTTTATCCATGGTGGTCCCTTCGCTAACATCGCTCATGGTTGCAACAGCGTAATGGCTACTAAATTTGCCATGAAATTGGCTGACGTTTGCATCACCGAAGCTGGTTTCGGCGCTGACCTCGGTGCTGAGAAATTCCTTGACATCAAGTGCCGTTTTGCCGGCCTTAAGCCTTCCGCTGTTGTTATCGTTGCTACCGTTCGCGCTCTTAAAATGCATGGTGGCGTACCTAAGACTGAACTTGTTGGCGAAAACATGGCTGCTCTGGAAAAAGGTCTTGCCAACCTTACCAAACATATCGAGAACATGCAGAAATTCGGTCTGCCTGCCGTTGTTGCCATTAACGCCTTCCCGACCGACACCAAGAAAGAACTTGATTTCGTGGAAGAAAAATGCAATGCACTGGGCGCTGAAGTTGCTCTGTCCGAAGTTTGGGCTAAAGGCGGCGAAGGCGGTATCGCTTTAGCTAATAAAGTTATGGCTGCTACCCAAAAACCCAATAACTTTAAATTCATCTATGATGAAAAAGCTCCTATTAAAGACAAAATTGGTGCTATCGCCAAAGAAATTTACGGCGCTGACGGCGTAAACTACACTCCGGCTGCTGAGAAAACCATTCAGGAACTTACTAAACTTGGCTATGACAAAACTCCGATTTGTATGGCCAAAACTCAATACTCACTTACCGATGACCTGACTAAACTTGGCCGTCCGACCGGTTTCACCATTACTGTTCGTGAAGTACGTTTAGCTGCTGGTGCTGGCTTCCTGGTAGCAATTACCGGTGAAATCATGACCATGCCTGGTCTGCCGAAAGTTCCGGCTGCCGAAAAAATGGACATTGATAACGCCGGCAAAATTGTTGGCTTGTTCTAATTAACGGTAACACCCGCTACGTAAGAGGGCAGGTGCGCTACCGTACGGAGTATACCTTGCCCTCTTTGATTTATTAAATTAACAAGAGTAATCAGATTTAATCCCAATATCTATGACGAACATAGAGAACCAATGATGAACATACGGAGGTAAAGAGAATGTCCGAATTTGAAAAGATTACGGTCGACCCTGCTGCGCAACAATTGTTGGGTAAAGCAAAAGAACTCGGGTTTTTGACCACTTTTGACCGGGCTCAAGCCCAAGGGGCACGTTGTACTTTCGGCAATACCGGCATTTGCTGCAAAATCTGCCTGCAAGGTCCCTGCCGAATCGTTCCCAAAAAACCCGGTGGGAATAAAGGTATTTGCGGCGCTGCCGACTATACCATTGTAGCAAGAAACGTTGTTCGCTATATGGCTGGTGGGGCTGCCGCCCACTCCGATCATGGCCGTCACATTGCCGAAACACTGCTCCATGTGGCTGAAGGCAAACTCCATGATTATAAAATTACTGATGTTAATAAATTGATGGCAGTTGCCAAAAAAATTGGTGTTGCCACTGAAGGCCGCGAAGTTAATGAAATCTGCAAGGATGTAGCTCAAGCAGCTTTGGATGAATTTGGTCGTATGACTAATGAGCCTTGCACTTGGATTACCAAAACAGTAACCGAGGGTCGTGTTAAGAAATTTACTGATACCAACATTATGCCTACCAACATAAATATCGGTATTGCTCAGTTGCTGCATCAAACCCATGCCGGCAATGACGCTGACCCGGTCAATATAATTTTCGGCGGCCTGAAAACCGCGTTGACCGACTATGACGGTATGCACCTCGCCACCGACCTGTCCGACATCCTGTTTGGCACCGGCGTGCCGGTAGTTACCGAAGCCAACCTTGGCGCCATTAAAGCCGATAAAGTTAACATTGCTGTTCACGGCCACAATCCGCTGCTCAGCCAAATGGTTGTCGCTGCTGCCAAAGAAATGCAGGAAGAAGCCAAAGCCGCCGGTGCTACCGGTATCAACCTTGTTGGTATCTGCTGCACAGGTAACGAAGTTCTTATGCGTGAAGGCGTAGCTATCGCTACCAACTTCTCCACTCAGGAACTTGCTATTCTGACTGGTGCTATGGATCTGATGGTTGTTGACGTTCAGTGTATCATGCCGAGCTTGCGCTCAATCGCCGGCTGCTACCATACCAAGATCGTTACTACCATGCCGATCATGAAGATTCCAGGTTCTTACCACTATGCTTTTGATGAGCATAACGCTATGAACAGCGCTAAGGATATTGTGCGACTGGCAATTGATGCTTATAAGCAACGGGATGCTCAAAAAGTTGATATCCCGCAGATCAAAAATACCGTTGTCGCCGGTTTCAGCCTGGAGGCTATACTGAATATCTTCAAGGCTATCAATCCGGATAATCCGATTAAAGTTCTCACTGACGCTATTGCTGCCGGCGAAGTTAAAGGTGTATGTCTGTTCGCAGGTTGCAACAACCTAAAAGGCGCTCATGACTATAACCATCTGACTGTAGCCAAAGAACTGGCTAAAAATGATGTCTTCTTGATTGCTACCGGTTGTGCCGGTCAGGCATTCGGCAAAGAAGGACTGCTGTCCGGTGAAGGTGTTGACAAATATGCCGGTGAAGGCCTCAAGAAGTTCTTTGCCCGCCTGAATGAAAAAGCAGGTTTGACTACTAAGTTGCCGCTGATCTTCCACATGGGTTCCTGTGTTGATAACAGCCGTGCTATGGATTTGGCTACCATGATGGCCAATGAAATGGGTGTGGATATTCCTGATATTCCGTATGTAGCCAGCGCTCCGGAAGCAATGAGCGAAAAGGCCGTAGCAATTGGGTCCTGGCACGTAGCTATGGGTGTGCCTACACACGTAGGCGTTATGCCGCCGGTTCAAGGTAGCGCATTAGTTTATGATGTTGTTACCAAAATTGCTGAAGACGTATTTGGCGGTTATTTAATTCTGGAAGAAGACGCTCATAAAGCAGTTGAAACATTGGTTGAAGTGCTTGACGAGCGTAACTGGAAACTGGCTATGCGCGCCAAAGGTGCCGCTAAAATGGCAGAATCCGAAGGTTAATCCGTCTTTACAATTGATAAGCAATTGATAAGGGACATAATGAAACTAACTCTACGAAGGAGGCACACGAATGTCTATCGAGCTTTTTAAAGGGGCTTATGAAGGTGCGGTAACAGCTACCAGTTATGCTGAAATCCTTCTTCATCAAGCTATCGCAAAATATGGTCCTGATGCTACCATCAGCTATCCTGATACAGCATACAAACTTCCTACAATCTTGGCTTTAAGTGGTGAAGAGGTTACTAAAATAGGTGACCTGCCCCCCATTCTCAACCGTATTCGTACAACTAATATTTGTGAAGAACTCACTTTTGAAAATGCTAAGCTGAACGGCGAAGCAACACTGTATGCCGCTGAAATTATCGAGGCCTTGCGGTATATCAATGGCACTGAGCCTGATAAACCGCCGTACACCGGTTTTTTGAATGACCGTATTCTCCGTAAGTTCGGCGTACCGTTGGTCGATTTTACCATTCCCGGTGTAGCCGTTCTCGTTGGCAAAGCCAGAAGCAGCCAGGAACTGGCTGGTCTGATTAAAGATTTGCAAACTAAAGGGATTATGATATTTTTGGCGAATGAAGTTATTGAGCAAGCGATTGAAGCAAACCTGAAAGTCGGTGTTGACTTCATCACCTTCCCGGTTGGTAACTTCACCCAGGTTATCCATGCTGTTAACTTTGCCTTCCGCGCAGGCCTGGCCTTCGGCGGTATTCCTGCCGGTCAGCGTGAGAAACAGTTGGACTATCAGGCCCGCCGCGTAAGGGCGTTTGTGCTGCAGCTTGGTCCTAATGATATTGTTAAATTTGCTGCTGAGTTCGGTGCTATCTTTATGGGCTTCCCGGTAGTTACTGATCAGCCGCTTAAAGAAGAGATTCCCGACTGGTATCATTCTGAGCCCGACTACAAGAAAATGGTTGCTCTGGCTCTCGAACTGCGCGGCATTAAACTGCAAATTGTTGATATTCCTGTACCAATCGCGGTTGGTCCTGCTTTTGAGGGCGAGACCATCCGTAAAGCCGATACCTGGGTTGAGTTCGGCGGCGGCCGTACAACCGGTTTCGAACTTGTTCGCATGGTGGACGCTGAACACATCGAAGACGGCAAAATCGAAGTTATCGGGCCGGAAATTGATGAAATGCCGGAAGGCAGCCGCTTCCCGCTGGGCATTATGGTTGACATCTATGGCCGTAAGATGCAGGAAGACTTCGAAGGCGTGCTGGAGCGCCGCATTCACTATTGCATTAACTATGGTGAAGGTCTGTGGCACGTTGCCCAGCGTGACCTGTGCTGGCTGCGGATCAGTAAAGGCGCGCATGAAGCCGGTTTCAAAATCAGAGATTATGGCGAAATCCTAGTTGCTAAATTTAAATCCGAGTTCCCCGCCATTGTTGACCGCGTGCAAGTTACTTTGATTACCGATAAAGATGTCATTGAAGAGAAAATCAAAATTGCCCGCGAAAGATATAAGGCACGTGATCTTCGTCTCAAAGGTCTTACTGATGAGGCTGTCGAGGATTTCTATTCATGTCTGTTGTGTCAGTCCTTTGCGCCAAACCATGTATGTATCGTTAGCCCTGAGCATGTAGGTCTATGCGGTGCTGTTTCATGGTTGGACGCTAAAGCTTCCAATGAAATTAACCCGACCGGTCCTAATCAACCGATACCAAAAGGTGAATGTCTTGACCCGGTAAAAGGTATGTGGAAGAGTTGCAATGAATTTATATATAGCGCTTCTAACCGTACGACTGAAGAACTTAATTTCTATACCATGATGGATAGGCCGTTTACGTCCTGCGGTTGTTTCGAGGGTATCATGGCCATTTTGCCGATGTGTAATGGCATAATGATCACTACTCGTGAACATGCTGGCGAGACTCCTTGCGGTATGACCTTCTCAGCGCTGGCTGGCACTTGCGGCGGTGGCTTGCAAACTCCTGGTTTCATGGGTGTTGGCAAACGCTATCTGCTCAGCAAAAAGTTTATTCCAGCCGATGGCGGTTTAGCTCGTATGGTGTGGATGCCGAAAGCTTTAAGAGAGTACTTGGGCGATGAATTAGTTGAAGCGGCTGTAGATGCCGGCCTAGGTGCTGACTTTGTTAGCAAAATTGCCGATGAAACTGTTGGCACAACCGAGGAAGAAATTCTACCATGGCTCGAAGAAAAACAACATCCTGCCCTCACCATGGATCCGATGATGTAACATCGAATGTATTAGGGCAGGCAGGGTGCCTTGCGGCCCCTGCCTGTCCTAAACATGAGGATACCATGATGCAATATAAAGGGTTAAATATCGAAAGGAGATAATAACATGGCACTTACAGGTTTGGACATTTTCAAACACCTACCGAAAAAGAACTGTAAAGAATGCGGTTCACCGACTTGCTTGGCTTTTGCAATGTCAATGGCTCAAGGTAAGGCATCTCTGGAGCTTTGCCCCTACGTTAGCGACGAGGCAAAAGAAACTTTAGGCAGCGCAGCTGCACCACCGATCAAACTGATCAAGGTTGGTGTTGGCGACAAAGCGTATGAACTTGGTGATGAAACCGTAATTCACCGTCATGACAAAACTTTCTATCATCCTACTGCTGTTGCAGTTCAAATTTCCGATACTTTAAGCGATGCCGACTTGGCTGCTAAAGTTGCTAAAATCAATGATCTGGTAATTGAGCGTGTTGGTCAGCAAATTTCCGCCAACATGATTGCTATCACCAATTGTTCCGGTAAAGCAGACGCTTTTAAAGCTGCTGTAGAAAAAGTAGCTGCAAAGACTGATCTGCCGCTCGTACTTGTCAGTGAAGATGCAGCTGCTCTGGAAGCCGCTCTGCCTGCAGTTGCTGACAAAAAACCCCTCGTTCATGCTGCTACTGCTGCCAACTGGGAAAAAGTAACTGAATTGGCTAAAAAATTCAGCGTACCCCTGGTTGTTAAGGGCGATGGTCTTGATGCAACCGCCGAACTGGCACAAAAAGTTGGCGCTCAATATAAAGAATTGGTACTTGATACCGGCAGCCGCCAAACTGCTAAAGTTCTGGCTGAATTAACTAATATCCGCCGTTTGGCTATCAAGAAAAAATTCCGTCCTTTCGGCTATCCTGTACTTACTTTCACTACTGCCGAAGATCCGCGGGAAGAAGTTCTCCAAGCCGGCGTATATGTAGCTAAATATGCCAGCGTTGTTGTACTGAAAGCTGACGAGAAACATCATCTCCTGCCGCTGTTGACCCTGCGTCAGAACATCTTTACCGATCCGCAAAAACCGATCGCTGTTGAAGCTAAAATTTACGAAATCGGTGCTGTTACTCCTGAGTCTCCAATGTATGTCTGCACCAACTTTGCTCTTACTTACTTTGCGGTTGAAGGCGAAGTTATCGCCAGCAAACTGCCTGGCTATATCGTGGCTGTTGATACTGACGGCACTTCGGTTCTTACTTCCTGGGCATCAGGCAAATTCGTTCCCGAACCCATTACCGAGTTCCTCAATAAAGTTAATGCAGAAAGCAAAGTTAACCACAAAACCATCGTTATCCCTGGATATGTTGCTGTTATCAGTGGCAAACTGAAAGAAGTATCCGGCTGGAATGTTATGGTTGGTCCGCAAGAAGCTGCTGGTATTCCGGCATATGCTAAAGCAAACTTTGCTCATCTATTCAAATAATTTGGGCTAAATCTTGGGAGGTAAAATCTGCATGACAAAACGCTCTGTACTATTTCTACCTGATGGGATTAACGTACAAGTCGATTCCGGCACAGATGTGTTGGCTGCCGCCAGGCTGGCTGATATTGAGGTGAAGGCGCCCTGTGGTGGGGATGGTACGTGCGGAAAGTGCGCGATTCTCCTGAAGAGCGGTAAGGCGCAAACCCGTGAAGGCAGCGTTGCTGCCGCCCGGCTCAAAGACCATGGATTGTCGCTGGCATGTCAGACTATTGTGGAGGACGAAGATCTAGTTGTTGAAATTCCTAAGTCCTCGCGTCTGAATAAGCATCAAGTATTGTTGGATAATGGCGTGCATGAGAAGCAGGGCGACTCCCTGCGGGATTTGCTGCAAGACTATCCCTTGCAGCCGCTATGCCGAAGGGTGCAGCTTACCTTAGCGCCGCCTAACTTGACGGACAATATTGATGATGCCAATCGGCTGCTCCTGGCTCTGAAAAAAGAGACCGGTTGCTCAGATTGCACTATTCCTCTACCGATACTACGTGAGCTGCCTGTATTACTTAGGAAAGAAAATTTTAAAGTAACTGTTCTCACGTTGGAGGTGAATGGCAGGGTTGAAGTGTTAGCTGTAGAATCCGGCCATTCCCACCGGCCTCTGTATGGCTTGGCTGTCGATATCGGCACCACTACGGTGGCCGCTTATCTCATCGACCTGGAAAATGGCAGGATTGTGGATACGGCAGGAACACATAACAGTCAGGCCAGATTCGGGGACGATGTAATCAGCCGCATTATACATGCCACTGAAGAACGCGACGGTATGCAACAATTGCACCAGGCCATTACTGATACGGTAAACAATTTGATACGTACTTTGCTGGATAAACAACGCGAAGTGGACCAAAGTGACATCCGGATTGTGCTGACAGCCGGCAATACTACGATGGCTCACTTGTTTCTGGGAATTAATCCTAAATATATTCGTCTGGAGCCCTATATTCCGGCCGCAAATATATTTCCGGATACTACAGCCCTTGAGCTGGGTATCGCGGTTAATCCCGGCGCTAAAGTGCTGAGTTTTCCGGCAGTTGCCAGCTATGTTGGCGGTGATATTGTTTCAGGTACGTTATATACTGGGCTGGCGCACATGCAAGAAGGTATGTCCCTTCTGATTGATATCGGTACTAACGGTGAGATGGTTCTCGGCCTCGGTGATTCGCTGGTAACCTGTTCATGCTCGGCTGGTCCGGCATTTGAAGGTTCAGGCATAACCTTTGGTATGCGGGCGATGCAGGGGGCCATCGAACGGGTGGAAATTAATCGGGAAACATACGAGGTTACTTACACGACAATTGCTAATACTGAACCGGTCGGTATTTGCGGCTCAGGATTAATAGATTGTTTAGCGAAATTGCGTAAAGCAGGTCTCATTGACCGGGCAGGAAAATTCCATACTCAGCTTTCTACACCACGTATGCGGGTAGGTGAAGCGGGTCCGGAATTTGTCCTGGCATGGCAGCATGAGACTGATGTGGACAGCGATATCGTAATTACCGAAGCAGATGTAAAAAACCTGCTGAGGGCCAAGGGCGCTGTTTTCGCCGGCATCCGTACCCTGTTACAGGTTATGGGTCTGCAGGTGGAAGATATCGAGCGCATCTATGTGGCCGGCGGATTCGGCAACTATCTGAATATCCGTGATGCGATCGAAATCGGGCTGCTGCCTGATTTGCCCACGGAAAGATATCAATTCATCGGCAATAGTTCGGTTAAGGGCGCCTGTATGGCCATATTGTCGCAAAAGGCTTGGTCTGAAGTGACAGAACTGGCCGGCATGATGACTTATATCGAACTATCGGTAGGCAATATGTTTATGGATGAATTTATCTCGTCATTATTCCTGCCGCATACTGATATGACTTTATTCCCCAGTGTTGAAAGCTAAAACCGCATTTGCTTTGTGTGTAACAAAGTGAAAGGAGTTCTTACTATGCCAAAACAAATTGCAGTCGCCGGCAAAGGCGGTGTCGGGAAAACAACTTTTACTGCGCTGTTAATCCGCTATTTAATCAACCGTAAAAAGGGAGCGATATTAGCGGTGGATGCAGACCCCAACGCCAATTTAAATGAAGCGCTGGGGCTTACAGTAGAACAGACGATATCTGAACTGCTGACCAGTACCAAAGAACTTGGCGCCATTCCTACCGGTATGACCCAGGAAACTTACATCGAGTATCAACTCCAAGCATCGCTGGTGGAATCCAAAAGTGTTGATATGTTGGTTATGGGCGGGCCTCAAGGACCGGGATGTTATTGCTTTCCTAATAACTTATTGCGTAAATACATGGAGACTCTTGGCAAGAACTATGCTTACATTGTTATGGATAATGAGGCCGGCTTGGAGCATATCAGCCGCCAGGTTTCTGATGACATTGACTGCATGTTTGTCGTCAGTGATGCTTCGGCCCGTAGTATTCGTTCAGCCGGCCGGGTTAATCAATTGGTAAAATCGTTGAAATCAACGGTAAAAAATATCTATTTGGTAATAACCAAGACGCAGAGCGAAGGCGACCTGGCTGAACTACAGCCGGAAATTGAAAAAACAGGTTTGGAAGTAATCGGGGTTATTCCTTATGATCCGGAAGTAGCCCGTTTCGATCTGCTGAGCAAACCACTGTTCAATCTGCCGGATGAAGCGTTGTCAGTCAAAGCTGTTGAAAGCATCTGCGAAAAAACGCAAATTTAAGGATTCAGAAAGGAGCGTAATTATGGCTACCAATATCTTGAAAGAAAAATATACCGGTAAAATTAACACCGTAACCCTTGGCGCTACCAAAGAACAAGGGGGTACCCGTACTAGCACTGTTACTATAGGCGGAGACGCTACCATGCCTTTCCTGCATTTCGAAGGTGAAATGCCGTTAGCACCTGTTGTAGCTATTGAAATCTGGGATATTAATCCTACTGAATGGAATCCGCTGTTGAAAGAAGTCTACGCTGATGTATTGGGTAATCCTGCTGCCTGGGCAAAAAAAGCCGTTGAAGTATATGGCGCAGACTTAATATATCTTCGTCTTAAAGGCGCTGACCCTGATCTTGGCAATAAAAGCCCTGAAGAGTGCGCTAAAGTTGTAAAAGATGTACTGGCCGCTGTAGGTGTACCTCTTATCGTTGTCGGCTGCGGTATTGATGAAGTTGACAATGCAGTTATTCCTGTAGTTGCTGAGGCTACTGCCGGTGAAAACCTGCTCCTCGGTGTAGCTAAACAAGATCACTACAAATCCGTTGCCGCTGCTGCAATGGTACACAAGCACAAAGTGCTGGCTCTCAGCCCGCTGGATATCAACATTTGTAAACAGCTGAACATCATGATTACCGAAATGGGCCTGCCTGCAGAAAACATCATCATCGACCCGAGTTCTGCCGGTCTTGGTTATGGTATTGAGTATACCTACTCCATCCTCGAGCGCGGTCGTATGGGCGCCCTCGCCGGTGACAAAATGCTTTCCATGCCTGTATGTTCGACTGTAGGTTTCGAAGCATGGCGTGCTAAAGAAGCTAACGCTTCTGAAGAAGATTTCCCCGGCTGGGGCAACCTGGCTGAAAGAGCTATCCTGTGGGAAGCCATGACAGCAGTTGGTCTGACTCAAGGCGGCGCTCACATTATGGTTATGCGTCATCCGCAAGCTATTCAGCTGTTCCGCAAGAACATTGCCGAATTGATGGTTAAAGCTGAAGTTTAACATCGATGTAGCAGGAAATCTCCCACCTTTCGGTGGGGGATGGATTGCAATATAAACCGTCTGACGAACGGAGTTAGCTTGGTAATTATGCCGGCACTTGCCGGTACGTCCCAGGAACATCCGCCGCTTGGCGCTGACGCAGGTGGCGGATATACGTCACATGTTTGTTTTGATTGATACAAAAATATTAGGGAGGAATATTGCATGTTCATTATTGGTGAAAGAATTAATGGTATGTTCAAAGACATCGGTCGCGCTGTTCGCGAGCATGATCCTAAACCCTTGCAAGAGTGGGCCATCAAACAAAAAGAGGGCGGCGCTCATTACCTTGACGTTAATACCGGTCCTAGTTCTGATGATCAAGTGAAAGATCTTCCTTGGATGGTTAAAGCTGTCATGGAGGTTTCCAACCTGCCCCTTGCTATGGACAGCACTAATCCTGATGCAATTGAAGCCGCACTGCAAGCTTATGGCAAACCAGGCGCGCTTATTAACTCTTGCCCGGCTGACCAAGACAAAATGGACGTTTTCTTCCCGATGGCTGCTAAATATAAAGCAGGCGTTATCTGCCTCTGCATGAATAAAAAAGGTATTCCAAAAAGCGCAGAAGACCGTGTTGCAATGGCTGCCGAATTGGTTGCTAATGCTATGGCTTATGAAATAAGCCCGGACGATCTCTGGATTGATCCTATCGTACTGCCTGTTAACGTAGCTCAGGAACATGCTGTGGAAGCTATGGAAACCATCCGCCAAATCAAAATGATTTCCAATCCTGCTCCGCTGACAACCTGTGGTTTGAGCAACGTTTCCCAAAAGAGCCCATATCGTTCGATCATTAACCGCACCTTCGCCGTAATGGCCATGGCTTGCGGCATGGATTCCGCTATTTGCGATGCTAATGATGATGATCTGGTTGATGCTGTTGCAACTGCCCGTATCATCCTCAATAAAGATATCTATTGTGACTCCTACGCTAAAGTATTCAGACAACGCTAAACGCCAGTTACAGGCGTGTAAGCTCTAGAAAAGGGGGTCAACGATGTCAACGGCGAACCAGACGGACAAATCGGTGAGGGCTTCTTTCTGCCGGGACATTCAGGAGAAGTCCCACCAGAATATAAACCTATGCTACCAGTGCATGAAATGCGCTGGTGGCTGCCCCATGAATTTCATAATGGACCACAACAACTATGAAATTTTGCGCTTGATTCAATTAGGCGAAAAGGACAAGGTGTTGGAAAGCAATACCCCCTGGTTTTGTATTTCTTGTAAAACCTGTGGTGCCCGTTGCCCTAATGGTATTGAGACGAGCAAAATTTTTGATGCGCTCAAAGTGGAATCAGTGGCAGCTAATAAAGTACCGGCAAGTGCCCGTCATACCAGTGTTTTTTATGATACATTTATTAAATCATTAAAGGGATTCCCCGTTATTGGCGGCGAAGGGCGTGTATACGATATGGGGCTGGGTGGCCTGTATAAATTACGTACAGGTACCATCTTTGCTGACCAGGCTTTTGGCAAAGCGATGATGCAACACGGCAAGGTTCCATTTTTACCTCATAATGGTTTGAAAAAGCGGAAGGGTGAGGTTAAGAAAATTATCCAGAGGGCAAAGGAGAAAAGATCATGAAGTTAGGCTACTATCCAGGGTGTGCACTCCATGGAAGTTCGATTGAATACAACCAGTCTACTGAAGCGGTGTTCAATGCGCTTGGTATGGAATTGGTTGAATTACAAGAATGGAATTGCTGTGGTGCATCTGCCGGTCACTCTACCGATCACTTTCTTGCTGTAGCTTTGCCGCTAAGGAACCTCGTTATTGCCGAAGCCGAACAACAAAAAGATTTAGTTTTGCCCTGTGCCGCATGTTATAACACTATTAAGGCAGCCGATCACTATGTGCGTGAAGGGACGGCAGCAGCGAAAGACGCTAATGAAGAACTGAAAGCAATCATGGGATCAGGTTACAGTGGCAAGGTAAATGTTACCCACCCGCTGGAAATTTTAAGTAAAAAAGAATATGTGAAGGCTATTGGCGAGAAGGTTAAGAAACCTCTCACCGGTCTGAAACTTGCTCCATATTACGGCTGTTTATTAAGCCGTCCGGCTTATGTGGCGTTTGAAGATGTTGAGCGTCCGGTAGGTATGGATATACTTATGGAAAAAGTCGGGGCCGATGTACGTAAGTGGTCATATAAAACAGATTGCTGTAGTGGTGGTCTTGGTTTACCGCGACCTGATGCTGTAACAGAAATTGTAACTAAATTAATTAATGAAGCTCAACGTGCGGGAGCCAATGCCGCTGTGACCGCTTGCCCGATGTGTCAGGTAACACTTGATTCTCGTCAGCAAAATATTAAGAATCCTATACCGGTGTTTCATTTCACCGAACTGCTCGGAATCAGTTTCGGTCATCCGGACGCAAGAAAATGGATGAAGAAGCACATTACTGACCCAATTCCGCTCCTGACATCGTTGCGCTTGTTGTAACCATTATGAGAAACCGGCAGAACTAGAATTACTTAGCTATGTCCGGTTTCTCTGTGGTTCAGACCATGAATTGTGAAGAGAGAATTTTACGAAAGGCAGTGAGAGCCATGCAAAAAGATGTGCTCATTATTGGCGGTGGCATTGCTGGTCTGCAGGCGGCTCTGGAGTTGGCTGGTGCGGGATATCCGGTTCATTTGGTCACAGACGAACCGGTTTTGGGCGGAAAATTAGTTGACGCCGCTTCACAGGCAGATGGAGATTCCGCCTGCGTATGGGGTGAACAAGTCAATATTTCTGCTCTCTATTTGGGTGGTAACCTACATGCTTCGTCAAGTATTTTAGGTTCCCATATTACCCGTACCCTCAACCATCCGCTTATCCAGGTATATACCGGCTCCAAGCTGGTTGACTTTAAAGGGGAAGTGGGTCGTTATCAGGCCACCATCGCTGATGTTCAAAAAGCGGACAAAAAACAGACCATAACTGTTGGTGCTGTTATTCTGGCCGCTGGTTTCAGTATGCTTGATGCTGCCAAAAAAGGCGAGTATGGATATGGTTTATACAAAAACGTGGTAACAAGTCTGGAATTTGAACATATTCTTTCCGCCAGCCGTTATCGCGCCGATTGTATCCGGCGGCCTTCAGATGGCAAATGTGCTAATAAAATTGCGTTTATTCAGTGTGTTGGCTCCCGGGATATGGTATCTAAAGGGGACTACTGTTCAGCAATTTGTTGCATGTTTACTGCTAAAGAAGCCATATTGGCCAAAGAATTTGCGCCGGCTACCGACGTCACTGTTTTCTACCTTGACGTTAGAGCTTGCGGCAAGAACTTTGACGGCTTTTTGACCCGCGCAAAAGAACTTGGTACTAATTATGTGCGGACGATGATTTCTGAAGTAAAAGAAGATCCTGTTGATGAAAACTTATTTATCAGCCATGTTGATAGCGGTAAGGTAAAACAGAGCGATTTTGATCTGGTTGTCCTGGCTACCGGGATTCGTCCTGCTGCCCGTCTTGCTGATACAGCGGCTCTCTTGCAATTGCCGCGCAATGAGTTTGGTTTCGTACAGGTTGATCCTTTAGATCCTGTTTCCACCGGTAAAGCTGGAATTTTTTCCGTTGGCGGCAGTCAGGGACCGCTGGATGTGCCGGAAACGATGGCTTTGGCCAGTGCAGCGGCTGCGGCGACGGCCAGGACTTTGGGAAAACCCGATCAGCGTCCTGCGCGCAGACCGGCGAAAGAAAAGGATATCAACGGGCAACCGGCTAAGGTTGGTGTGTTCTTATGTAAAGGCGGCCTTAAAGCAATGGGCGCTGATATCGATGCTGTAATGGCGGCTGTTAAAAAGATGCCGGACGTTGCGGTTGTCGAGTGCGAACAAGGTTTGTGCATGCCTGACAAGTTGACAAAACTGTCCGAAACGGTTGCTAAGACAAGCATTAATCGTGTTGTTGTCGCTCCATGTACGGTGCGTAATAACCTTAACCAATTCCAGGATGCAGTGCAAAACGGTGGTTTAAACCGGATGCTGGTATCGGTTGCTAATGTACCTGTTAAAAACTGGCTGGGAGCTCCTGATGCGGCAACAGCAGCGGCAGTCGACAGTGCCCGGCGGGCAGTTACTGATGTAAAAGCCTACCTCCCGCTGAATTGGCATCCGGAACCGGTAGTTCCGCGTGCTTTGATTGTTGGCGGCGGTGTAAGCGGCATGAATACGGCATTAGCTTTGGCTGACCGTGGACTTAGTTCCACCATCGTTGAAAAAGAAGCTGATCTTGGCGGTTACGTAAAATCACTTGCAGGCAGTTTGGAAGGGGAAAACCTTGCGCAAACACTTGCAGATTTGGAAAAACGTATCGCCAAAAGCGACAAAGTTGAAGTGCTGACCAAAGCAAAAGTCGTTGGGTTTAGTGGTCATCAGGGGCATTTTGTTTCCACTGTCGCCATTGGTGACGGGCCAACTAAAAATACCCGGCAAATTGAGCATGGTGTTGTAATTATTGCTACAGGCACAACTGAATATGTGCCAAGTGAATATTTATATGGCACCGATCCCAGGATTATTACTGCTACTGAGGCGCAGTACCGGATTGCCAACGGCAAACTGCCTGGTAAAGGCGAGCAAACATATGCGTTTATTCAATGCGTAGGTTCCCGGGACGATAGTCATCAGTACTGCAGCAGGACATGCTGCAGCCAGACAGTATTTGATGCTCTGGAGATCAAAAAGAAAAATCCGACGGCTGATGTTTATGTATTGTACAGGGATATGCGTACTCCCGGTTACATGGAAACTAAGTACCGTGAAGCCAGGGATGCCGGCGTTATCTTTGTACATTACGCTGAAACAAATAAACCGGTGGTTGCCAAAGGAAACGACGGAAGACTGACATTAAATGCAGTTGATCCTACATCCGGTCTGCCACTGAATTTATCTCCCGATTTGGTCGTCCTGGCCGCGGCGCAGGTTTCTACACCGGATGCTAAAGAGTTGGCTGATTTGTTTAAGATTCAAATCAATCAGGATGGGTTCCTGACTGAAACTCACAGCAATTTTGGTGTTATTGCCTTCCCCGGCGGCGGTATCTTCTTGGCCGGTGCGGCACATGGTCCTAAATCGGTAACAGAATGTATCGTCCAGTCCAAAGGTGTGGCCGGACGTGCTGCCCGGATTTTAAGCCAGCCGTTCTTGCTGATGGGCGGCATTGTAGCTGAAGTTGATTGGGAAAAATGTGCTGCGTGCTATACCTGTCCGCGTACTTGCCCGTACGGTATTCCGAAAGTTACCCGGGAGAAAAAGGAAATGGGCGCTGCATATATTGCGCCTGCTGAGTGCCGTGGTTGTGGTATGTGCGTATCCGAATGTCCCAATAAGGCTATTAAGCTGCATCATTATGAAGACCAGCAAGTGCTTGATCGGGTTAAAACTGCGCTGACGGAGGTAGGGTAAACAATGAGTGATTTAAAAGTTGTTGGTTATGTCTGCCGTTTTTGCGCCCTGCTCAGCGCTGACTTGGGTCCGGCAGCTGATGTAAATGTAAAAATAGAAACAGTCGAATTACCGTGCGCCGGTAAGGCGGACACCCGCTTGTTGCTGGAAGCCTTCGAAAAGGGCGCAGATGCCGTCTTTGTCGCCGGTTGTCCTGAGCACGAGTGCATGAATCTTAAAGGCAGCGCTCGCGCAAGAAAGCGTCTTGAGCATGTACAAGATATCCTGGATACAATAGGTGTCGGTAAGGAACGTCTGGTAATGTACAACGTTTCCGGCACACATGGTCCGCGTTTCGCTCACATCGCCCGGGATATGGCTGATTTATTGGCAAAATTAGGTCCAAGCCCAGTGAATTCCCGGAAGGACAGAAAGGAGACGAGTAAAGCGCTATGATAATTGCAGAAGCCAAACCGATTGAAGAAATTCTCGGTAATTTGAAAGATGCAAAAAAGGTTCTTGTTGCCGGTTGCGGTGGTTGTGTGACGGTTTGCTTATCCGGCGGTCAAAAAGAGTCCGAAGTTGTTGCTAGTGAACTCAGAATGAAGAGCCAGATTGATGGCAAGCCACTGGAAGTAGAATCAATAACTTTCGAACGTCAATGTGACCCCGAGTATGCAGAGCGGTTTGCACCGTATCTTAAAGATGTAGATTATGTTGTTTCAATGGCATGTGGTGTTGGTGTACAATATTTAGCGGAGAAATATCCGAATGTATGCTTTATACCTGGTCAAAACACGAAATTTGCCGGCGCTACTTTGGAACATGGTGTATGGGAAGAACGCTGCGCATTGTGCGGTGAGTGCGTACTGCATAAAACAGGCGGTGTTTGCCCGGTTATCCGTTGTTCCAAGAGCCTCTTGAACGGCCCCTGCGGCGGTTCACAAAACGGAGTATGTGAAATCAGTAAAGATACGCCATGCGGGTGGCAGTTAATTTATGACCGCCTGAAGGGCCAGGGACGTCTGGAAATGATGAGTGAAGTGCTGCCAGTTAAAGATTGGTCCAAGAACAGAGACGGCGGCCCCCGCAAAATTGTGAGGGAGGATGTACGGTTATGAGCGAAGCAGCAGCGTTGCACGCGCCAACTTTAAAAACTGAAAGTAAATTAGAACAACTGTACGCCCAAGGGCACTTTGTGGTTACCGGCGAACTTGGACCACCCCAGCATGCTGACGGTAGTGACTTGGTGCATCATGCCCATGAACTGAAAGACATCGTCGACGGTTTTAACCTGACTGATAACCAAACTGCAATAGTAAGGTTATCCAGTATTGCAGCCGGTGTCCATGTGTTGAAAGGCGGCGGTGTGCCGATTATTCAGATGACTTGCCGGGACCGTAACCGCATTGCCATGCAAAGCGATTTAATGGGCGCCTATAGCCTTGGAATTCGCGATGTTTTATGTTTAAGCGGTGACCATCAATCCTTTGGCAACCATCCGACAAGTAAAAACGTATATGATGTTGACTCTGTACAATTAATTTCAATGGTCAGAAAAATGCGTGATGAGAAGAAATTGCTGTCTGATGCTGCGATAAAAACTAATGAGCCGCGTTTCTTTATCGGCGCTGTTGAAAATCCTTTCGGTGATCCTTTTGATTTCCGGGTAATCCGCCTGGAGAAGAAGATCAATGCCGGCGCAGATTTCATTCAGACTCAGGCAATTTTTGATCTTGAAAAGTTTTCCCGTTTTATGGAAATGGTAGTCGCCCGTGGTTTGCACGAGCGTACTAAGATCACTGCCGGTATCTTGCCGGTTAGATCGATAAAAGCCTTGCAATATATGCAAAAAGATGTTGCTGGAATGAGTATTCCTGATTCTCTGATTGAGCGCATGAAAAAAGCTGAGGACCCTAAAAAAGAGGGTATCCAAATTTCGATTGAAATGTGTAATGAGCTCAAAAAGATTCCTGGTGTTGCAGGTATTCACATTATGCCTGTTGGTTGGGAAGCAGCCTTACCGGAAATCGTAAAAGGCGCAGGATTCTTACCACGTCCAAAAGTATAAATTAAATAATGGAAATTTTTAATTTTTATGTACATTGATTGTTCGATGGTACATTAAGAATTAAAGCAATTGTGAGCTAGCTGGCGCCTATTCGCAGCACGCCAGCAGCTCCATTGCTTTAATTTGAGATATTGACATTCTGTCTTAGAGTAGTTTATCATATGTTATGTAAAGTAAGATGCAACCCTCCGTTATGATAATGTTTTTTGTTTAGACTCACTATCAAACAGAGGGTATTATTTCATTGTTAATGTTTTTCTATTGAAATCTGCTGTTGGGCCGATTTTTAGCCTGCGAAAGATCCAGTGATGATTATTGTGTATTTTGTCAATACAGTCTGTTAATTGAATAATTCCGGAAACACAAAAATATTCAGGTAATCACTGTCGCGATAACGTACTAACAACGAAAAGCGTGTAAATCAGTTTTTTTTAAACGCATAGCAAAGCTTCCCCAGCAAAAAGTAAATTTTTTTTTGGGGTAAAAAGATATGACAGTGTATATGTATAGTGATATAAAAAATGGTTTAAAGCCTTTTGGAAAGTTAGAAACCATAGAACTCTATGATTAGTATACACAAATACTTTTTTTCCATTCATTAAAGCATTTATTACAGTTTAATTTTGTCTGTTCTGACTTCATGCTATGGGAAATGATTTTTCAGTAGGACAAGCCATATAGATTATTTACCTGATAAACAAAGGTACAGGATACCAGGCATTATTGAAGGAGGTAGAGTTATGTGTAATTCGTGCGAAAAAGAGCTCGAAGCGAAATTTCCCGGCGGCGATGTAGATGTGTCCTTGCTTGCACCTGTTTTTAAAGAATATGCGGGCAAACAAGGCAGCCTTATTGCCATACTGCAAAAAACACAGGAAATTTTCGGCTATTTGCCATTGGCCGCTCTCCAGGCTATTGCGGACAATACCGGTAACAAGCGGGCGAAAATTTATGGGATAGCGACCTTCTATTCCCAGTTCCGTTTAAATCCTGTTGGTAAGTATGTTATTTTGCAGTGTCAGGGTACTGCATGCCACGTGCTTGGCTCTAAGGCGATAGGCTACGCAATTTGCGACGAACTGAAGATTAAACCAGGTGAGACTACCGCAGACGGTCTGTTTACGCTGGAAGATGTTGCTTGTCTGGGGTGCTGCAGTCTGGCGCCGGTCATTATGATTAATGGCGAGGCTTACGGCAAGCTAACACCGGACAATGTGAGAAAGATATTGAGAGATATCAGTGAAGCCGAGAAAGGCGGTGTTGTCTGTGAAGCTTAGAGTTGGTTTCGGCAGTTGCGGTATAGCCGCCGGTGGCCGTAAAGTCATGGAAAAACTGGAAGCTGAGGTCAAGAACTCTGGTAAGGATATTGAACTGACGTCTACCGGTTGTATTGGCATGTGCTTTTATGAGCCTCTTATCGACGTCATTGAGGGTGAGAAGGTAACTACTTACGCCAACGTAACCCCGGAAACGGCTGAAGAAATATTTAAAAGCCATGTTCTTGGCGGCCAGCCGATTGAAAAGTATGTTGTTTCAACTACGGAAAAACCTTATCCGATATTGGCCAATCAGGTGCGTATCGCATTGAAAAACTGCGGTGTAATTGATCCGGAGAATATTGAAGAGTATCTTGCCACAGAGGGTTATAAAGCGTTGGCCAAAGTTATTAAGGATATGACTCCGGAAGAAGTTATTGAGGAGATTAAAGTATCAGGCTTGCGCGGACGCGGCGGCGCCGGATTCCCGACCTGGTTCAAATGGAATGCTGCCAGACAGTCCAAGGGCGACCTAAAGTATGTTGTATGTAACGCTGACGAAGGCGATCCCGGGGCATTTATGGACCGGAGCGTACTGGAAGGCGATCCCCATGCTCTGTTAGAGGGTATGGCTATTTGCGGTTATGCCATCGGTGCACGCGAAGGTCACATCTATTGTCGTGCCGAGTATCCGCTGGCAATTAAACGTTTGGAAATTGCTATCGAAGATGCCAAAAAGAAAAATCTTTTGGGCAAGAACATTATGGGAACAAATTTCTCCTTTGACATGAAAATTAAGAAAGGCGCCGGCGCCTTTGTGTGCGGCGAGGAAACAGCCCTGATCGCATCGCTGGAAGGCGAACGGGGAATGCCGCGCCTTAAACCGCCATTTCCTGCCCAATCAGGCTTTTGGGGCAAACCGACCAACATTAATAACGTTGAGACCTTTGCCAATGTACCCTGGATTATGTATCATGGCGGCAGCGAATATGCAAAATACGGTACCGAGAAAAGCAAGGGAACCAAAGTATTCGCGCTGGCCGGTAAAATTAAAAACGGCGGCTTGGTTGAAGTCCCGATGGGCATGACCCTGCGGGAAGTTATTTATGGCATCGGCGGCGGAATCTTAAAAGATAAGGATTTCAAAGCTGTTCAGATGGGTGGACCTTCCGGGGGCTGCATACCGAAACAACTCTTAGATACACCGGTTGACTATGATTCGATTAATGCGACCGGCGCTATTATGGGTTCCGGCGGTATGATTGTTATGGACGAGGACACCTGTATGGTAGATATGGCCAGGTTCTTCCTTGATTTTACCGTTAAGGAATCCTGTGGCAAATGCATCTATTGCCGTATCGGCACCAAGCGGATGCTGGAAATACTGGAAAGAATAACTGCCGGTGAGGGACGTGAAGGCGATATTGAGGAATTGCAAGAACTATCCATCAATATCAAGGACGGATCTCTCTGCGGTCTGGGACAAACTGCGCCCAATCCGGTATTAACTACCATTCGCTATTTCCGCGACGAATATGAAGCCCACATCAGAGATAAGAAATGTCCGTCAAAATCATGTAAACCGTTATTGACCTATACTATCTGGGAAGATAAATGTAAAGGTTGCACACTTTGCGCCCAGAAGTGCCCGGTAAATGCAATCACCGGCGAGAAAAAGAAACCACATGTCATTGATCAGGCGTTGTGCACTAAGTGCGGCAACTGTGTAAGCACTTGCCGGCTCGACGCAGTATGTGTCGACTAGAAGGGAGTGGTAATAATGAGCAAAATTAGTATAAATATAAACGGTAAGGAAATAGTTGCGCTGGATGGCCAAACCATTCTGCAGGCCGCTTCTGAAAACGGTATCGAAATACCACATCTCTGTTATGATGAACGGATCAAACCGTACGGCGCCTGCGGACTTTGCGTAGTGGAAATGGAAGGCAGTCCCAAGCTTGTAAGATCTTGCGCGACCCCTGTACAAAACGGTCAGGTAATTAAGACCGATACTTCGAGAACTGTCTCCGCCCGTAAAACGGCATTGAAATTATTGGCATCAGACCATCGTGGCGACTGCCGGCCGCCCTGCCATCAGGCTTGCCCTGCTCACACCGATTGCCAGGGTTATGTCGGTTTGATTGCCAATGGTCAGTATGCCGAAGCATTGAAGCTAATTAAAGATAAAATGCCGATTCCGTTCAGCATCGGTAAGATTTGTCCGCATCCTTGCGAAGAGGCTTGCCGCCGTGAACTGGTGGAAGAACCGATTTCAATTGCTGCGCTGAAAGCCTTTGTTGCTGAGATCGACCTTAAAGGGGAACGTTATATTCCAGCCTTAAAACCAGCGACTGGTAGGAAAGTGGCGATTATCGGTGCTGGCCCTGCCGGACTGACAGCCGGTTATTTCCTGGCCCGGGATGGTCATAAAGTAGTTATTTACGAAGCTATGCCTTATCCGGGTGGAATGCTGCGCTATGGTATTCCGCAATACCGTCTGGACAAAGCAATGATTGACGAAGAAGTTGCCCTTATGAAGCAAATGGGCATTGAGTTCGTCTACAATACCAAGATTGGCGATGATATCACTCTGGACCATCTCCGTAACAGCTATGACGCTGTATTCCTGGGCATCGGTTCCTGGGCGAGCCAGGGTCTCCGCTGCAAAGGAGATGATATGGAAGGTGTTCTCGGCGGTATTGATTTCTTAAGAGAAGTCACTATGAACAACAATGTCACTCTTGGTGGCAAAGTGCTGGTAGTTGGCGGCGGTAATACAGCAATGGACGTTGCCCGGACATCTGTACGACTTGGCGCTGACGAAGTTACCGTTATCTACAGAAGAACCTTAGAGGAAATGCCGGCTGAAAGACTGGAAATTGATGAAGCAATGGAAGAAGGCGTTAAATTCCAGTTCCTGGTAGCACCGGTCGAAGTTCTTGGTGAAAACGGTCATGCCAAAGCATTAAAATGTGAAATCATGAAATTAGGCGAGGCGGATGCTTCCGGGCGGAGAAAACCGGAACCTACCGGTGAGACCGTAACATTTGAAGCAGACAGAATTATTGCCGCTATCGGCCAGAAAACGGTTATTGGCAACATCAAGGATGTTGCGACAGATAAATCCGGTAACATCGTTGTTAAAGAAGGCGCATTTACTACCAACATTGACAAAGTGTTTGCCGGCGGCGATGCTGTAACCGGTCCGAAGATTGCTATTGATGCTGTTGCGCAAGGCAGAAATGCGGCTACTGTAATTGACAGCTATCTCAATGGTAAACTGGTGCCGCATGTTGAAGGCAAAATTATTGCCCAGACAGATTTGACATCTGCGGACTTTGCCGACAGAGCGAAAGCACCGCGGGTGGCATTAAGAGTGGCAGATGAGCATGTACGGAATAAGAACTTCATGCAGGTTGCCGAAGTGTTTACGGAAGAAGACGCTGTGCGTGAAAGTAAGCGTTGTCTGGAATGTGGCTGCCGTGATTACTTTGAATGCCAGCTGATTAAATATATCCAGGATTATGGCGTTGAAACCGAAAAACCTGTTGGCGTGGAAAGTCCTAAACGTCAGGTTGTTGACAATCATCCTTTCGTTGAACGTAATGCCGATAAGTGCGTATTGTGCGGCCTATGCGTCCGCGTTTGCGATGAAGTTGTCGGTGCTACTGCAATCGGATTGGTAGGCCGTGGTATAGATTCAGTCATTTACCCTGAATTTAAATTGCCGCTTAGTGAAACTTCCTGCATCTCTTGCGGATCATGCGTTGATATCTGCCCGACAGGTGCATGCATGGAAAAACAAGCTTCCGCTAAACAGATTCCCGCAGTCCTGAATAAAGTGTCGTCGGTTTGCGGCTTCTGCGGCGTGGGCTGTACTGTTAATGTTGAGTATAGAGGCGACGCTGTATTTAGAGTGACCCCGGACAAGGAAAGCGGCGATGGATGGCTGTGCAACCGCGGTAAATACGGCATCAGCTATGTCAATGATCCTACCCGCCTAATCAATCCTCAGATAAAACGTAACGGACAATTTGTCCAAACCGATTGGAACGAGGCAAGTCTGGAAGTTGTTAAGCGTCTGCAAGCTATTGCCGCCATTCATGGCAAGGACAGCATTGGCGTGGTGGTATCACCGCGGTTGACCAATGAAGAACTGTTTGTTGCTGCAAAATTGGCTGATGCTGTTCAAACTACGGTTAAGACTTCCTACAGCGTAAATGGTGGCAGCGGAATTGACGCAGTATTTGGTTATGATGCCTCCACCAATAGCTATGCTGAACTTGATAATAGTGATTTTGTGCTGACAGTCGGCAATGTTAAAGAAAATCACCCGGTATTGGACTTCAAAATCAGGGTGGCTGAACTTGCCAGTGCCGAATGGCCACAAGGTCTTGCAAGCACTGCTGATGTGAAAGCATTTGTTAAAGCATTGCTGGATCTTGCTGATGAGAAAAAAGTGGCTGCTAAAGCCGATGGCTTTGCCGAACTCAAGGCTTCACTGGCCGCTGTTGCGGTTAGCGAACCTGTTAAATGCTTGGCACAGAGATATGCTAAAGCAGTAAAACCGCTTATCCTTATTGACGAAGATACTGTCAGCAAGGAAGCAGTGAAGCTGTTTGCATATGCGGCAGTGCTTACCGGCAAAGTGGGCGCCGCTTATCGAGGCGTAATCCTTGCCAGAAGCAAAAACAACACTCAGGGTGCGATTGACATGGGCTTTGGCCAACCTGCCGATGTTGTTGCCCAGGGCATTGAAAGCGGCAAGATTAAAGCACTGGTTGTTATTGGGGAAAATCCGGCAGTTTGCCCGGAAAAAATGGCGTTACTGAAGAAATTGTCCTTCCTTGCAGTATTTGATATCTTCATGACCAAGACTGCGGCAGCAGCCGATGTGGTATTGCCGCTGGTCAGCGCTGCAGAGACTGAGGGCACTTATACCCGTAGTGACCGCCGTATTCAGGCTGTTCATGCAGCACTTCAGCCGAAAACCGGTAAAGATAATCTTGCAGTATTGTTAGATATTATGGGTCATTTCTGCGCGAAGTGTGGCAATGCAACTATTGCTGAGGTAAGAGATTGCCTTGCCAAAGAAGTGCCGACCTATGCAGGTATAGGTGTTGCTGATGTTGATGCAACTGCAGTTTACTGGCCGAACACTAAAGAAAATGCTACTGGTGTAAATGTGCTGTACACTGAAGGTTTTGCAACTGCCGGTAAAAAAGCGGTACTTGGTGCTGTTGATGACGCTGCCGTATTTGCAGACAAGAAGACCTATGACACCGTGGAAATGTATTTTGAAAATGTGAAAAAGAGTTCATAGCACTGTTGCTAAACAAAATGGGCCAGGGTCCGTTCCTGGCCCATTTTGTGATTTATTTTTGATTATGGTACAATGATGCCGGAGGAATGCGCAATGATTGTAATGATTGATAACTATGATTCGTTTGTCTATAATCTCGTTCAGTATTGTGGCGAATTGGGAGAGGAAATTAAAGTATTTCGCAATGATAAAATCACCCTTTCGCAGATTGAGGATTGTGCGCCAGATCAAATCATTATTTCTCCTGGACCTTGCACTCCTAACGAAGCCGGCATTAGCCTCGAACTGATTGAGTATTTCAAAGGACGAGTGCCAATTTTGGGAGTCTGTTTAGGACACCAGGCTATTGGACAAGCTTTTGGTGGTGATGTTGTGCGTGCGCCACGGCTCATGCATGGCAAAACATCGCTTATCTATCATGACGGCCAGGGCATTTTCCAAGGATTACCCAGTCCATTTACCGCTACCCGGTATCATTCCTTAATCATAAAACGTGATACTTTGCCGGAGGGACTGATCATTACTGCCGAGACCGATCAGGGCGAAATTATGGGTGTCCGTCATCGCAAGTATGCTGTAGAAGGAGTTCAGTTCCATCCTGAATCTATTCTCACCGAGGCAGGTCATAAAATGCTGCTTAATTTCTTAGCACTAAACCCAACATGGAAGAGTAAGGCAGGAGTCAAATATTATGAAACCTATAGTGCGTGAAATAAACACTTCATGGTCGGCAGAAACCATCTTTGCTTTGTTTGCGCAAGAGCCTTTTAGCGTGTTCTTAGATAGTGCCAAAGATGCCTACGGCATGGGCCGGTATTCTTATATTGCCCGGGACCCTTTTATGAAATTTACCAGCAAAGATTCCCAAGTTATTACTCAGATTGGTGCCGAATTGCTAACTGAGGAAGGGAATCCTTTTGAAAAATTAAAAGAAATACTATATAAATATCGTTGTGAAAAGGTTGCAGGATCGCCGCCGTTTACCGGGGGAGCAATCGGCTATTTTGGCTACGATCTGGGCTATTTATTGGAGAAAATTCCAGGCTACAGCCAGGATGATCTGGAGGTGCCTGATTGTTGTTTTGGTTTCTATGATACCGTGCTCATCTTTGACCATCACGAGAATAAAACCTATATTGCGGCCAATGGTTTTCCTGAACTGGAGGAGACTGCAAGGATGGCGAGAGCAGAGGCCAGAATTGACGAAATGACAGAATTAATGCAGCGGGCTCAGCAATTGGATGCTCCTCGTCCGGCTATGCCGCAAGGTGAATATTCTTCTAATTTTACTTACGATAAATACTGCCGAATGATTCAAACCGGCATTGATTATATAGCTGCCGGGGACATTTTTCAAGTAAACTTAACTCAGCGTTTATCAGCCAAACTGACGATGGACCCTTTTGAGTTGTACCGTTATCTGCGGCATATTAATCCGGCGCCCTTTGCTTCCTATTTGAATTTTGGTGAAGTAAAAGTGGCCAGCGCTTCTCCGGAAAGATACCTGTTGCTAAAGGATGGTATTGTGGAAACAAGGCCAATTAAAGGAACCCGTCCGCGGGGCACAGACCCCGTATCTGACAGGAAGTTGAGAGAAGAGCTTATAAATAGTGAAAAAGACCGGGCAGAACTGGTGATGATTATTGATCTTGAACGTAATGATCTGGGCCGGGTATGTGAGTATGGCAGTGTCCGGGTGCCTGATTTAATTCGTCTGGAGGAATATGCAACAGTATTTCATTTGGTGTCTACCGTTGTTGGCAAACTGTCTCCCGGCAAGGATGTTATTGATTTAGTAAGTGCATCTTTTCCTGGTGGTTCCATTACCGGTGCTCCCAAAGTGCGGTCAATGGAAATTATTGATGAATTGGAGCCGGTACGGCGGGGAATTTATACCGGTTCAATCGGCTATCTTGATTTTAATGGCGATGCTGATTTAAATATTGTTATTCGTACTTTTGTTATTAAAAATGGGTATGCTTATGTACAAGTTGGTGGCGGAATTATTGCAGACTCGGTTCCCGCACTGGAGTATGAGGAGTCGTTGGATAAGGCGCGAGCCTTAATGCGGTCCTTGGGTTATCAGGTATAAGGATTGGGTGAGTTTATGACGGACAGCATTATTTATTTAAATGGCAGCTTAGTGTCTGGTAATACTGCCGCACTTTCCCCTTATGACCATGGCTTCCTTTATGGGCATGGCTTATTTGAAACTATGCGGTCTTACCGGGGAAAAGTATTTCGTTTACAATCCCACTTGGGGCGATTGGCCAACAGTATGTCCATGCTTGGCTGGCCCCAGTTTGCCTCAGACGAGGAATTTGAGGCCGCAATCCATGATACTCTTGCGGCCAATCAACTGTCCGAAGCTTCTGTCAGACTTACCGTTTCCAGGGGTGTAGGACCAGCCCGGCCTGACGCTGCCTCCTGCGGTAAGCCTACGGTTATGGTATTTGCCCTGCCATATGTTCCTCTGAGCCAGGAATGCTATGAGGAAGGCTGGAGCTTGGCTACGGTGGGCATTCGCCGTAATTTGTCATCACCGCTTTACTCAATCAAATCAGCAAATTATCTTGATAATTTGCTGGCCAAGACGGAGGCGCAGCAACGGGGAGCCCGCGAAGCTCTGATTTTAAATACTGCCGGCAATATTGCTGAAGGCACCATGTCCAACATTTTTTTCGTTATTGCTGGAAAGCTGGTCACTCCTGATTTGGCCAGTGGTATATTACCAGGTGTTACCCGGGCGGTAGTTTTGGAATTAGCTTTACAGGCAGGTCTGCTTGTGGAGGACAGGCCGGTTTCACCTAAGGAGATTTCTGAAGCGACAGAAGTCTTTCTGACTAGTTCTCTTGTTGAAATCATACCTGTAACCATGCTGGATAGTCATAAAATTGGCGACGGCAGGCCAGGCGGAATAACAAGGAAACTATCCACCCTCTATCGGGAACAGGTCAAAATCGAAATAGCAAATAATAAGTAAAAGAGCCTTAGTAGGCTCTTTTTTTAGTAGCAGATAGTACAAATTGCCGGCATTAGGTAGTTTGGAGCTAATGTTTTTGAACCACAGAGGACACAGAGGACACAGAGTGGAACGGCGCGATGCCCATCGCGCAATGACAAAGGTATTAACTTGGTTTTGACCGTCATAAAGTGAGACACATTGAATTAAGAACGTAGCAAAGAATACAGGTAATAAATATTATCCCTCTGCGCCCTCTGTGTCCTCTGTGGTTAGTCGTATCCTCAAGTTCGTGCATGTAGCTATTTTTTAATTAGATTTTAGTTGTGCCGGCAATATAGAAACCGCGTTGTATATTCGTAGCTTTTTCCCAGGAGATATCCGGACTAATACTTTCCCAGCCTCTGAACAGGCTGAACCATTGATAACGGTAGCCCAGAGTAATTGTTGCTTTGTTGGGAACAACGGCATAACGTAAGCCGATACTTGTATCAAGCATTTGTGCTGAGCCGGAATGAGCAAAACTCAAATCACGCAAGTTCCACCAGCCATTGCCTTGGGCCAGGATGAGGGGTGAATACGACAATGAACCAACAAGCGAAAGTTTAGCTGTTAATGGTGAATGAGCAGTTATACCTACATGCGGTCCTTGATATACCATCCTATAAGTAGAATCAAGCGCAGGTAAAGAATCGGCGGTAGCACCATATGCTTCAATAGAATATAGGCCGTCTGTCATGCGAAAGTAATTATTGCGATAAGTATAGCCATAGAAGAACTCAGTATTTGCACCTGTTTTTTCTTTCCAGTCAATATTTACATAACTGCTGTGGCCACCAGTATTGAACTCGCCATAATACCATAAATTTTGTGATTGGGAATAATCCCAATCCGAGTCGCTGCCATTGGCATGATGAATATTTCCCATTAAGCCGGCTTCAATCTGAAATTTTTTAATAGGAGAGATTTGGTTTTCATAAACTGCCGTAAGATAATTACCGGATTGTGGATAATAGAGCTGCGAAGCACCGTTATTCGATCCGGGATTAATGCCGCCGGTTTGATTGAGGGGAAATGAGGTGCGCCATAACTGTGATCCATCGGCATGCCAAGCACCTAATGTAATATCAGCAGCTAGTGTGGTACTAAGTTGTGACAATAATATTGCAGCTATAGAAATAGATCTTGCAAGTTTTTTACATTTAAACACCGTGCAGGCCTCACTTTACATAATATATTACTGTGTATATTCGAGGATAAACGGTAAATCCCTGTTGTCATAATAACGGTAAATGTTGCATCTTAGATAAATCGGCTTATTTTTATAACGCACTAGAGAATTACGATCTAGCGGGTCTGGCCGAAAGGGTGGACGGGATCTCGCTGCCATCTGTCGCAAGTGCTAGAGTCCCGTCCACCCTTTTGGCCGATTGCCGGCAAGAACTCTTTAATGCGTTATAAATAATTTCGATAATTTTTTAGTGATCATCCGGTATTTGTAGGGCAATTTCTTTTGATTTACGGTGTCTTGCCCAAACGAGGTAGGCAATGCATATTATTAATACAGTCAATATAACAGCTATATATGGATAATAGTCAGGCCAGTAACGATTGTCTTTACCTTCAGCGATGTTTTTCTGGCATTCGGCAATTAAATCTTGTACTTCGGAGTGTTTAGGGTACAGGCGTCCGGCTTCCTCAAACTTTATGAGGGCTTTTGAGTAATAACCCTGCCAGTAGAATTCCAAACCTTCTAAATAAGCTTTGTCAGTCAGACTTTCTTCATTATTTGCCCCCGCTTTGCGGATAAATTCCTGGACTGTGCGGGATGCCATACAATAAAGAGATCCACTCGATCCCCCGGCGGTATTCATAGAAAATGTTAAGAGACCAATTACCCGGCCTTCGCCGGTAAATACAGGGCCGCCGGAATTTCCCGGTGTTACTCCTTCCGCGTTAACCTGAATCAATGGCGCACCTTGGGCTGTGGCTTTTTTGTCGGAAGAGATGGTTCCAGGTGACCATGACCACTCTAATACGGATTTCCTTGAACCAGCAGAACCCAGGTCGGCAGCCGCGGGATAACCTGCCACAAAAATCCGTTCCCCTGTTCGTATTTTATCAGAGTCGCCCAGCCGCACTGTAGGAAAGTTGCGCCCCTCAACCTTTATTACTGCTACATCTTTTCCATCCTTTTCCCCTGTGGGTGAACCAATTTCTTTCAATTCAAAAGGTAATTCTTCTCCACCTGGAGTTATAACAGCATTTACGGTATGAATTTCGCCTATTCGCAGCAATTTATGTTTGATGAGAGCAGCTGTATACTCTTTAGGGATATTGTGCTTCTCCAACAAATATTCTAATTGTCTGGCAAGCATTACCTGTTTTTGAGCATCACTGTGAGTACAAGTGTCAACAACATGAGCATTAGTAACAATATAGCCGTCCGGATTAATAATTGCGCCTGAGCCATAGCCGCCGTAATATGTGTCAATCTGGGCGTTACCTATTGACCAGGTAGCCCAATAATAAGACACTACCCGGACGATGGCCGGTTTTATTTTTTTTGCCAGTTTTTCATCAGATGACCATTCTTTGCTTGCAGCAAATCCACTTATCTGGTTAGCAATGAGCGAAATTGCCAGCAGCATAGTAAACAGCCAGCGATACATCTTTTCACAACCTTCCGTCAATATTAAATAGATATGAACTTTACTATAGCCTATTCATGCAATACGGTAGTGGTGATATGTAAATTGCTTAATTATTTAAATTAAAAAAGCGAAAAGCACAGCGGTGTATTTGCTGTGCTTAACAGGGAACTTTTATTTTTCGTCCATATGACTCCATATAAGAATCATAGGGGATGTTATTTTCACCAAAAAGAATTGTGGCGCTATGAATAAACTGTTTATTCATAATATACCTTAAATCATATATGTTTACTTTGCTGAAATCACGTTCTTGCTGTTCTTCGTAATAAATAAAAGGTGTAAAAGTGGTAAAAAAATCCCCTATGGGGGTTTTTTGTGCTTCAGCAGTCATATCAGATACCCCGTTTTTTTGGGGAAGGGTTGTCCTAATTTCCAGTACTGGATATAGGGCGCCGATTTGTCCGATAAAATAGCTATTATCCGTTTCGAGTACAAAATCCCAAAAGAATATGCGTTTTAGGGAAGGCATTACTAAGATACGTATAATCTTGTAATTTCCAAAATGATTACTAAGCCATTTGGTTGCTCGCCTCCGTAAGTATATTCTCGTGAAGATATACAAAATAATAATCGTAAAAATTGCCAGAGAAATATGCATTGGAGTTAAGTCATAGGCAAAAGGGCTTAGCATTAGCGTAAGCAAAACGGGGTCGAACACATTAAGAAGATGACAGCTTTTCCGTATCTTTTGATATGGCCATAATATGGCAGTTCCATGGGTATTGAAATAATCCATCAATACATGGGATAAGCTACCGGCAAAGGCCCAGCCGAAAAGAACAAATATATTAGTGGAAGGCATAAATAAACGCATTCCGCATGCAATGAGGGAAGACCAGATAATCAATCCGGGAATGGAATGGGAAAAAGCACGGTGTTGACGCAGGTATGCCAAGCTGCCTTTTACCTGAGCGATAATATCAAAATCCGGAGCTTGTGCTCCGAGAACGGCCGCAATATAGACGGGATCGCCGGCCGAAACAGGTTGTCCGGATAAACCGGCAACAGCTAGTCCAATCAGTGCATGAGATAATGCATCCATGTAGATCACCTCCCCATAAAAAGTACGTCCCAAAATTAGTTTACATAAAATTATAACGCATTTGTTTAAGCTGCGTCTATGGTAAGTTGTGGGGTTTATAGTACCGGAAACAGGGCAAAATGATAAGGGAGGTGATCTGTTTGCGGGATCTTGAAGATAAATTGGCAGACCGTGAAGCCGCCGGGAAAACGTCACAGGTGCTAGTGGTGAATTACCGGGAGGAAAGCATGCTTAAACATGCTGGCGGCATTGATGATGATTTGGGCGGGGTTGATCCAGAGATAGATGAAGTACTTGTCCGTTTAGCCGGAGGGCCTTGAAAAAAACATAGAAAAAAGTCAGCCGAGTCTTTTACGCTCTCGTCTGACTTTTTTACATTTAATGGAAGGGCATTTTTTTAATATCTGAAATTATGTGCATCTTCAGTGGAAAATTATTTGACTGCAAGCAATTAAGTGGATATATTTGAGATAACAAATAAATGGCGGAGGATAACGCGGTGGCTAAAGAATACAGAAGCTTGGACCCTAAATTTGCCCAGTCGCTGGTGGACATAATAGCAACCGAATTAAACAAAAATGTGAATATCACCGACAACCATGGTGTAATTATTGCTTCATTTAGTAAAGAGCGGATAAACCAAGTGCATGAGGCGGCCGCCCGCATGCTTAGAACAGGAGAAATTAGGGAATTCTCGGTGAGCATTGAGGATGAGAATAATATGTCCGGGGTGCGCAAAGGATTCAATGTTCCAATTATGTTTGAAAGCAGATGTGTAGGAGTAATTGGCGTTACCGGCGATCCGGAGACAGCTGCGCCTTACGCCCGGTTAGCGACGCGGTTTGTGGAGGCGGCACTTGAATCAAATGCCAGTCAGGAGAAATTTGTACAGGCCCTTAGGGAAAAGAAGGAATTGCAATCCATACTATTAAACAAGATTATTACTGTCCAAGAAGACGAACGCAAGAAAATTTCCCGGGAATTGCATGATGAGACCAGCCAGTCACTTACATCAATAATCGTAGGGCTCAGGGTATTGGCTGAGCATGTGCGCAGCACCAATGAACGGCAAAAAATACTGGAGATGCGTGATCTTGCAGTAAAAACCCTCGAAGCGGTCCACCATCTGGCAGTAGAACTGAGGCCGGCATTGCTGGATGATTTAGGGCTGGTAGTGGCGATACAAAAGTATATAGAAAATTATTCCCGCCAATACAATATTGCGGTAGAGAGCAACTTTGCGCATTTGGAACGAGAACGTTTTTGGCCGGAGCTGGAAATAACATTATATCGCATTTTGCAGGAAACCTTGACCAATATTGCTAAGCATGCTAAAGCGACACATGTACAAGTAATGCTGTGTAAGCAGCAAAACAAGCTAAAAATGGTAATAAGCGATAACGGTGTCGGTTTTGAAACAGCTGTTTTAAAAAGCGCTCATAATGATACTTGTCTGGGGATATACGGCATGAAAGAGCGGGTGGCGCTATTAGATGGCATATTTGACGTCCAGTCATTGACCGGCCGGGGAACGACTATTGCCGTAGAAATTCCCCTTCGGAAAAAGAAAAAAACAGGAAGCGCGTACGGTCAGTCCATTACCAAATAACGCACCTCCTGTGGTGAGGAAGCAATAGGTTTTTATTTTTTCTTGCCGGCCTGGTAGGCTTTATCTAACAACTGGATGACATGGACGGCATCGGCATTGATGTTGTTTTGCACCAGGCCGTCGGTAATATGCATCCTGCATGTCCCGCAGCTTGTTGCCACTGTATCTGCTCCGGTTGAAGCAATATCGGCAATTTTCCGGTCATTAATTTTCCGGGAAATTTCATAGTTGGCAAGGCTGAAGGAGCCGCCAGATCCGCAGCAGCGGGCAGGTTCTTTCATTTCTACAAACTTTAAACCGGGAATGGCTTTAAGGATTTCTCTTGGTTGTTTGACTACTTTAATGCCGCGGGCCATGTGACAGGGGTCATGCATTGTAACAGTGGCATTTACCTGACCTAAATTGTTTTTGCGGAATTTAGCTACATCAACCAGAAATTCACTGATTTCATAAGTTTTTTTTGCCAGAATTTCTGCTCTGGTTTTTATTTCCGGATCTTCGCGGAAAAGGTGAGGGTATTCAATTTTGAATGCTTCAGCACAGGAACCGCAGGCTGTTACAATATAATCGAAATCGTATTTTTCAAATGTTTCAATGTTATGCCTGGCAAACACTTTGGCCAGTTCAACATCCCCGGACATGTTTACCGGTGTGCCGCAACAATGCTGCAAGGCCGGCATGGTGACTTCTATATTATTTTCCTTAAGTACATTTAATACTGCCTGCCCTACGTCAGTATATACATAATTCAAGGTACAACCGGTGAAAAAGCCTACCTTCATTCTCGGCTTGGCCACTTTAATTGTTTCCGGATACTTGTTTCTTAGAGGTGTTGCCGCAAAAGGAGCGGTTACGCGTTTGCGGTCCATTCCCGGCATGGGGAAGCGGGCTATTTGCGCCATTTTACCAGGGAGTTTTTTAAAACTCAATGGCCCAAATAAGCCGGCAAGGCGTAGGCTTAGATCAAATAACAGCCTGTTTTTCAGCAAGGCAAATACTTTTTGTTTAATCGGATGCAGGCCGCGGGCTTTCACCGCTGCCTGGCGGCCACGGACGATAAGCTCGTCGGCCGGTACACCGCAGGGACATTTAGCGGCGCAGGCTTTACAGGTAAGACACTTGGCCATTGCCTGGTCAAAGCCTGCACTGATGTGAATAACACCTGTTAGAACAGCCTCCATAAGTGCCAGCTTGCCGCGGGCTACTGCCGACTCTTTACCCAACTCTTTATAGATCGGACATACTTCCATACAGTTACCGCATTTCATACAATTCGCCAGGGCATCCCGGACGTCTTTTAGCAGTTCTTTATCTTGCGCAAGTATATCTTGCGCGCTAATCTCCATCATAGTTAACACTCTCCCACAAGTTTTCCAGGATTAAGGATCAAGTTAGGATCAAGTGCCCGTTTGATGGCTTTCATGGCTTCCATAGCGACCAGGCCATGTTGCTCCTGCATCCATTGAAGCTTACCCAGTCCGATGCCGTGTTCGCCACTTAATGTTCCGCCCAGCTTGATAGCCGTTGAAAACATTTCATCCATTGCATTATATACCCGTTCCATTTCTTCTTTATTGCGGAGATCACATACAATGGTTGGATGCATATTGCCGTCGCCGGCATGGCCGAATGTGCCGATGGTTACATTATATTTAGTGGCAATATTACTTACTGCGCGAAGAAAATCGGGCACTTTGCTGCGCGGCACAGTAGCATCTTCCACATAGGTAGTAGGACGCAGTTTAGCCAATGCCGGCAAAGCGGCCCGGCGGGCAGCCCAAAGCTTATCACGCTCGCCGTCATCTTTGGCAATCTGGATGGCATCAGCTTTGTTTTGTTCTAATACCTCCAGGACTTTGGCGGCTTCCTTTTCCACTACCGCCTGTACGCCGTCTACTTCAATAAGCAGTACAGCCTCGGCATCCAGGGGCAGGCCCACATGGGCGTAGTCTTCTACGGTTCGGATCGTGGCGTTATCCATGATTTCGAGAGTGGCCGGAATAATCTTGGCAGCTATGATGCCTGATACGGATCTGCCGGCATTGTCCAAATTCTTAAAAATAGCCATCATGCTTTTTTTGGTTTCAGGCGCCGGCACCAATTTAACGATAATTTTAGTAATTACTCCCAATGTGCCTTCAGAGCCGGTGAATAATTTTGTCATATCATAACCGGAAACGTCTTTCACATTTTTACCGCCGCAGTTCATTATATTGCCATTCGCTAAAACAACTTCCATTCCCATGATATAATGTTTGGAAACGCCGTATTTCAGACCGCGCAGGCCGCCTGCGTTCTCACCGGCGGTGCCGCCTACCGTAGCGGTAGCTACAGTACCGGGATCGGGAGGATAAATCAGGTTGAATTTGGCGATCTCCTTGTTTAAATCACCGACAATGACACCTGGTTCAACAGTTGCCGTCAAGTTTTCCAGGTCGATTTCAAGGATTTTATTCATGCGGGTCATTAACAGTACAATGCCACCTTTGGTGGGAACGGTGCCGGCACTTAAATTGGTGCCTGAACCACGGGTATATACAGGAATTTTGCCAGCATTGGCAAATGCAAGAACTTTAGATACTTCATCGGTATTCGCCGGAATAACCACCGCCTCCGGCATATGGGCATGGCCGGGCGTGGCATCATAGGAATAGCAATGTAAATCTTCTAGGCTTGTCAAAACATGCTCCTGGCCAACAATATTTTTTAGTGTCTTAATGTCAGTAATTTGCATATATCCATTCTCCTCAGCTCAATTTAGCAAGATTAGTGGAGCCAAACTATTATCTGTTTATTATTTTCGCTTAAATTTGGCAACACGTAAATCAGGCAGACACTGTAAGCTGAAGTAAGAAATATGCTTAAAATCCTGTAAGATAAAATCCTACAGGAAATGATTAAATTTATGTGTTTATAAGTTTATTTTGGATAGCATAATTAACCAATTCTGATTTTTTCCGGACATTAAGTTTTTGCATAATGCGGGAGCGGTAAGTATCAACAGTTTTAACACTAATAGATAACATTGCAGCTATTTCACTGTTGGTATGCCCTTGAGCCAGCAACCGGAGTACTTCGCGTTCCCGGGTACTTAATGTGATATAAGGATTTTTCGGGTCCGGTTCGTTAACAGGTGCCCGGAGCAGGCTGTCAATAAGGGTCTGGGATATGACCTCGTTAAGGTACTTTTTACCGGAATGAATTTTAATAATTCCTTCGATCAGCTCCGTATCGGCTGATTTTTTCAAAACATAGCCGTTTGCTCCGGCTTGCATGACTTCTTTAATGTATTCTTCCTCGTCATACATGGTCAGCACTAAAATACGGCAGGGCAGGCCACGGGATCTGATTTCCCTGATACAGTCTACCCCATTCATGCCAGGCATGGATAAATCAAGCAGCAAAACGTCGGGGTTCAATTTCTCTACCAGTTTTATCGCTTCAAGGCCATCGCCTGCTTCGCCGATTACTGCAAATTGCGGAGAGCAGTGAAGCAGGGCTTTCAGACCTGACCGCAGTACGGCATGGTCATCGGCAATTATTATACTAATTTTACTCATAAACGTCTCCTTTATCATAATTAAACTATATGGAACATACTAAAAAATTTAACACATCTAGATGGTCTGGCAGCAAAGGGGGACGGAATTTCGCTGCCATCTGACGTAAGTTGCTCAATTTCGCCCCCCTTTGCTACCGATTGCTGTGTAAAAAACTTTAATTCATTCTATATATATTGAAACTGTACCATATTTTATTTTTTCAGTAAACGTATTAGAGACTGTTACAAAATACCCTCTTCGTCGTTGAGCGTTACAACGCACAAACCAGATATGCCTTTGCTGTGCGGCTTCCTGGGCGCTTAGCATAGGGGGTATTTTATAACAGTCTAAAAAATATTAAGGAAAGTGTTTTTGTTGAAACACACTCTATTATTGTATTGCAGTACTTCTTAAGTAATGCTGGCAGGCCCAATCTTGACAAATGCTGCCTGTTCAGAGTATATTGTAGTTAACTATATTGCAAAAAGCGATGAAAGGAAGAGTACGCTATTTTTCAGGCTGTGCAGAGAGGAGATTCCCGGCTGAAAAGTCTCCCGGCAGGATTAGCGGAAGGTCATCCTTGAGTTGTCCCACTGAAATTCAAGTAGGTGTGGCCGTAGATGCCTCGTTACGGCAGGTGTAGTCCGGATGCGTATAATTAATTATAGTTTATCCAACACCGGAGAAGCAAGGTGGTACCACGAAAGCAGCTCTTTCGTCCTTACAGGACGAAGGAGCTTTTTTATTGTATAGGACTATTTGTTAAAATTGAATCAGGAGGTACTATATGGAGAAAAATATTTCTACAGTATATGATCCGCAGACAGTGGAAGCAAAATGGTACAGTTTTTGGGAGGAAAACAGGCTGTTTCATGCAGAAGTGGAAGTGAACAGGCAGCCGTTTAGTATTGTCATTCCGCCGCCCAATGTTACCGGCCAATTGCATATGGGGCATGCACTGGACAATGCTTTACAGGATATATTGATTCGCTGGCGGCGTATGCAGGGATACAATGCTTTATGGATGCCTGGCACTGATCATGCAGGAATCGCCACCCAAATAAAGGTAGAAGAGATGCTCGCCAAGGAAGGTGTTTCCCGTTATGATTTAGGGCGTGATAAATTTATTGATAAGGTATGGGAATGGAAAGGCCAGTACGGCAGCCGGATTATTACCCAGCTAAAAAGCCTGGGGGCTTCCTGCGATTGGCAGCGCGAACGGTTCACTATGGATGAGGGCTGCTCCAAGGCGGTGCGGGAAGTTTTTGTCAGTCTTTATGAGAAGGGCCTGATCTACCAGGGCAACCGTATTACCAACTGGTGTCCGCGCTGTAATACGGCACTTAGTGATATAGAGGTTGAGCATGAGGAAAAGCCGGGAAATCTTTACCATGTTCGCTATCCGGTAGAGGGCAGTGAAGATGAGTATATTACTGTGGCGACCACTCGTCCGGAAACCATATTGGGTGATACGGCGGTGGCAGTACATCCTGATGATGCCAGATATAAGAAATTTGTTGGCAAATATCTGATTTTGCCACTGGTCGGCCGCCGTCTGCCTGTTGTCGCTGATGAATATGTTGATCCTTCTTTTGGCACAGGCGCGGTAAAAGTCACACCTGCTCATGACCCTAACGACTTTGAAATGGGTTTGCGTCATAAACTGCCGGAGGTCATTGTTATCGATCCTGACGGGACAATGTCGGCAGATACCGGTAAATATGCGGGTATGGATCGCTACGAATGCCGTAAAGCTCTTGTTAATGATCTAAAAGAACAGGGTTATTTAGTGCAAATTGCTGAACACATGCATGCTGTCGGACATTGCCAGCGCTGCAGCACAGTTGTGGAGCCGCTTGTTTCCAAGCAGTGGTTTGTTCGGATGCAGCCTTTGGCTGAACCAGCCATTGCCGCAGTAAAAACAGGGCGTATCCAGTTTGTGCCTGAACGGTTTACCAAGATTTATACCAACTGGCTGGAAAATATCCGGGATTGGTGTATTTCCCGGCAAATTTGGTGGGGGCACCGTATTCCGGCTTGGTATTGTGAGTGTGGCGAGACTATTGTTTCCAGGGAGGATATTACGGTTTGTCCCAAATGCGGCGGCAAAGTGGTACAGGATGAGGACGTGCTGGATACCTGGTTTAGTTCGGCGCTCTGGCCTTTTTCAACTATGGGCTGGCCGGAAAAAACGGCAGAACTACAGCATTTCTATCCCACCAGCGTGCTGGTTACGGGGTATGATATTATCTTTTTCTGGGTAGCCAGGATGATAATGATGGGACTGGAATTTCAACAGAATATTCCGTTTAAACATGTATTTATTCACGGCCTGGTACGGGATTCTGAAGGACGAAAAATGAGTAAGTCCCTCGGCAATGGCATTGACCCGCTTGATGTGATTGAGAAATACGGCGCTGATACACTTAGGTTTACTTTGGTTACCGGCAACACTCCCGGCAATGACATGCGGTTTTATTGGGAACGGGTGGAATCCAGCCGCAATTTTTCCAATAAATTATGGAACGCTTCCCGGTTTGTGCTGATGAACCTGGAGGGATTTACTCCAACTGTCCGGCCGGAGGAAGAACGCTATACCCTTGCCGATAAATGGATTTTGGGGCGCTATGTGAAAACGGTGAGTGAAGTTACCCGCAACCTGGAAAATTTTGAGTTGGGGGAAGCTGCCAGGGTACTGTATGAATTTATTTGGAACGAGTATTGTGACTGGTATATTGAGATGGCCAAGACCCGGTTATATAATAAGGAGGATGCCGATGGCCGGGCTACAGCCCAGTATGTACTCTGGTACATACTAGAGAATACCTTAAAATTACTGCACCCATTCATGCCTTTTATTACTGAGAACATCTGGCAGCATTTACCCCATGACGGTCTAAGCATTATGGTAGCAGCCTGGCCGCAGGAACAGACTGAACTTGTCAATGCTGAGGCCCAACAGCAGATGACTGTTATTATGGATGTAATAAAGGCAATCCGTAATATGCGGGCCGAAGTCAATGTGCCGCCTGGTAAAAAAAGTGAAGTTATTTTGCAAATAGTCTCTCGGGATATGCAGGCTGTTTTTACGGACAACGCGCAATATTTGAAAACCTTAGCAGCGGTTGAACCGGTGAATATTGGTCCTGCAACGCCGGAAAAGCCGGAAAATGCTATGACGGCAGTAGCCAGTGGAGTGGAAGTTTATTTGCCCCTTAAGGGGCTGATTGATGTAGATAAAGAAACAGCCCGGCTGAATAAAGAATTGGCAGGGTTAGAGAAAGAACTGGCCCGCATTGCCGGAAAACTAAATAACTCCGGATTTGTTGCCAAGGCGCCGGCAGAGGTTATTGAAAAAGAACGGGCCAAAGCACAGGAATATCAGGAAAAACGGAGCGCTATTAATGAGCGGTTAGCATACCTGGCGAAGTTATAAAAAATAAGGGCGTGAGAAAAATGACATATGAAGAATCATTGGATTATTTGGCTAACTTATGTAAGTTCGGTATCAATTTAGGGATGGATAGAATTGAAAGACTGCTTGATCTGATGCAGCACCCGGAGCGGCGTTTTAAAACTGTGCATGTGACCGGCACTAATGGCAAAGGCTCTACAACAGCTATGCTGGCAGCTATTTTGCAGGCCAGCGGTATTAAAACAGGGATGTATACATCCCCGCATCTGGCCGAGTATACCGAACGGATGATAATCAATGGCCGGGAGATAACAAAACCAGCTTTTGCCGAAGCCTTGCACTATACCAGTCAGTTTGTTGACCAAATGGTGGCTGAAGGGCTGGAACATCCCACAGAGTTTGAGGTTCTGACTGCTGCGGCGTTTTACTATTTTGCCGCTGCCGGGGTTGAATATGCCGTTATTGAGGTTGGTTTAGGCGGCCTTTTGGATTCAACCAATGTCATTGTCCCGGAAGTGTCGGTTATTACCAATGTTACTTTGGAACATACCGACCGCTGCGGAGCTACCTTAGTGGATATTGGCCGGCATAAAGCCGGGATTATTAAGCAAGGTGTACCTGTTGTTACCGCGGCCAAAGGCGAGGCGCTTGATGTTATCGCGCAAACAGCTCTCACTAAAGCAGCTGAACTATATGTTTTAGGCCGGGATTTCTCAGGCAAATTTGAAGGCGTGGAAGGATACCGTCAGAAATTAAGTGTAACGACTAAAGAATATGGTAATCCAGGTATGTTTTCTATGAAACTTTTGGGACATCATCAAGTGGAAAATAGTGCCGTTGCTGTGATGACTGCCCTTGTTATAGGCAGACAGGATAAACGGATTACCCTGGCGGCCATGCAGGAAGGTCTGTCCAATGTAATCTGGCCAGGTCGTTTTGAGGTAGTGGCTGGACAACCGGTAATAGTAATTGACGGTGCCCACAATCCAGATGGAGCCAGGGTGCTGCGGCAAAATCTCGATGAGTATTTTCCACATCAAAAAATTACTTTTTTACTGGGGATTTTAGCAGATAAAGATGTTACCGGCATTATTGAAGGGTTAATCAGGCCTGAAAATAATGTAGTGGTGGTAGCACCGATATCTGAACGGGCGGGAGAACCGGCGTTAATTGCCCAGGAAATAAAAACTGCAAAACATGTTGAGATAGCCGATTCGATTGAACAAGGTCTTGAAAGGGCCAAAGTTTTGGCCGGTACTACCGGTGTAGTATGTGTGGCAGGTTCTCTATATCTTATCGGCACTGCCCGTCAATTAATATGTAAGTAGACAAATGTGCACGTGTTAAGTATAATAGTAGAAGAAAATGGTGTTAATTCTCCGGCTAATAAGTAATTAACCAAACGGATTAGGTGAAAACGTGTATATAGCATATGACGCTACCAGACTTAAATATTATTTGGATTATCTAATAGAGCACTGCATTCTCGCGGTGGCCTTTTTTTTGCCGCTATCTCTTAATGCTACCAGTCTGTTTTTGGCGGTTGGTGCCGTGTCATGGCTTGCCAAGATGCTGGTTTCAAGACGTGTGGCCTTTAAGCGAACGCCCTTTGATGAAGTTATTGCAATTTTTGTAATTTTAGCAGCTGCATCAATATGGGAATCTCCTGACCGTAATTTTAGCTTCTATAATTTTTATCATTTAATGGGCCGGTACATATTGATTTATTATTTAGTAATAAATAATATCTGTTCGACTGTCCAGCTTAAGCGGATTATTTATATGTTGCTGGGGTCCGCCGTTGTTGTCACTATATATGGTTTTTATCAATATATTTATAAGGTGGACATATCAGCGTTTGAATGGGTGGATGGAGAGCAATTTCCCGATCTAAAAGTTAGGGTTTTTTCCACATTGCAGAATCCTAATTTATTGGCAGGCTTTTTGGTTACAGTTATGTCAATGGCAGTGGGGCTAGCCTGTAAAGTTAGACAGAGTAAAACTAAACTACTGTTGTTTGGTCTGGTAGCAATGTTTGGGACATGTCTGGTACTTACTTACTCGCGGGGAGCATGGCTCAGTGTAATTGCTGTTATTGGCACTTATGGATTGATTTATAATCGCCGGATATTGTGGTTATTACTGATAATACCGGTTATTGTAATGTACGCTCATGATGTGTTGGAGCGACTGCTGTCAATCATAAATCCCACCGATACATCTTCAACCTTACGTTTAGCATTATGGGAAAGTACTTGGTCGATGATTGTTGATAAGCCGCTGTTTGGTATTGGGTGGGGGGCATATTGGCTGGTTTACCCTGAATATGATTTTTTTGTGCAGAATACCGGGACAAAAATTTTTCATGCCCATAATATGTATTTAAATATTGCTGCGGAGATTGGCATTCCCGGGTTGCTGGCATTTCTGGCCATAATGTATGGACATGCTCGCACCGCCTTGCAGATTTTCAACAATACTACCGATTATTGGATGGCAGGGTTAATGCTGGGGATAGTTTCCGCCATTGTAGGGCTGGCAGTAAGCGGCTTTACTGATTATGTAATGTTTAATATTCAAATGTCGATGCTGTTTTGGCTTTTAAATGCATTGGTTGTGGTAGCCCGGCAAGAGCTCTGCAGATGCAATTGTAATTTTTTTGACCGAATTACCACAAAATTTCATTAAAAAAATGCAATTGTGAGAAGGATTTGACAGCTATGTAGCGAATCTTATTTTATATTGTATATCACAAGCATTCTCTATGCTAGGGCGGCCTTTTCGCCCTAAAATTTTTATTTTGTGAAATTTCTCACATTGTGATTTTCTTGCAAGCAATTTATTAGGAGGATTGCCGGTGAAACTATTTGAAGTACAACAAGAGTTGCGTGCTGAGCTTGTGTGTGGCGCGGAGTGGGTTGACAGAGAAGTGGGAAATGTCTGCGGCGCCGGTTTAATGAGTGATGTTTTGGCATGCACCAAAGAAAGAACGTTGTTGCTAACCGGTTTAAATAATATTCAAGTTGTGCGCACCGCTGAGATGAGCGACTTAGTTGCAATAGTTTTTGTATGTGGAAAACGTCCTGGCCCCGAATTGGTAAAATTGGCCCGGATAAAGGGAATTCCGTTATTTGTTGCGGAATGTTGTTTGTATGAAGCTTGCGGAATATTGTATAAGAATGGTTTGATAAGTTGTCATAAACGTGGTGAATGCTGTGAATAATGAGCAGGCGATCGTACTAGAATTTACTCTAAGCGCTTCAGATTTTGACGTAGCAGGCGAAGCATCAAGCAAAATTAAACGAGTACTGCAGCAAATAGGGGTGCGGGCAGATATTGCCCGTCGCATAGCGATTGGAGCCTATGAAGCAGAGATGAATGTCATTATTCATTCGTATGGCGGTTTAATGCGGGCCGCAATTTATTCCGACCGTACTGAACTTTTGGTGGAAGATGAAGGCCCGGGTATTGCCGATATAAATCTTGCCATGCAGGAGGGCTATTCAACAGCGCCTGACTATGTCAGGGAAATGGGCTTTGGTGCAGGTATGGGTTTACCCAATATGTCGCGTTGTGCAGATAAATTCGATATCAAATCAGAATCCGGTGCCGGAACGAAAATTAGTATGACAATTTTTCATTAAGACCCTTCCGGTTGTATGCACTATATATAGTTTTTAAGAATTAGGAAACTAACCCAAAGATTGCGTGGTGGTAAAGATGGAAGAGTATTATCTTTCAGTGCGGTTAATTGATGACCGTTGCAAAGGATGCGTAAATTGTATTAAGCGCTGTCCTACTGAAGCGATTCGTATTCGCGGTGGTAAGGCCCGTATTACCGAGTCACGCTGCATTGATTGCGGCGAGTGCATACGGAACTGTTCAAGTCATGCCAAATCCGCTATTACCGATTCTTTAGCTGATCTTGAAAATTACAAATACAATATAGCTTTACCAGCTCCTACACTATACGCCCAATTTGGTTTGGAATTTTCCATTGAAGCGATTTTAGCCGGCTTATTAAAACTAGGGTTTGATGAGGTGCATGAGGTAGCATTAGGAGCAGAAATTGTATCTTTAGCTATACGAGATTATTTGCAGCAGGCAGATATTAAGCGTCCGGCGATTTCTTCGGCGTGTCCGGCCGTGGTGCGTTTAATACAAGTTAAATTTCCTGAACTTATTGAACATTTGGTACCTATTAATCCACCTGTTGAGGTAGCTGCCAGATTGGCTCGTACAGAATATGCCAGGAAACATGCTGTCGATCCCGCCGAAGTTGGAACATGGTTTATTACTCCATGCCCGGCAAAAATGACAGCCGTAAAGCAGCCTCTTGGTTCCAAGACATCACACATTTCAGGAGCAATCGCCATATCGCAAATATATGGCGATTTACTAAGAGTATTATCACAAGGTGACAATAATATTGACTGTCAGCGCGCCTCCAGGCTTGGAATTGGCTGGGCGGTAGCAGGCGGCGAAACGGATTCGGTTGAGCAGGCAAATACTTTGGTTGTACACGATATTGCCAATGTTAGTGGTGTGTTAGAGCAAGTGACCATGGGAAAGCTTAACGATATTGACTATATTGAGACATTGGCATGTGCCGGAGGTTGTATCGGCGGACCGCTAACGGTGGAAAATCGTTTTGTTGCTGAGCATCGCATGAAGCAGCGGCTGCAAAAATTGGAGGCTGAATATGCTGCTTTAGGGAAAATGCCTTTGCAGGGCTATCATCCCTGTGAGCTTGGTGTAGCTGAGCGGCGGAATATTGAACCACGCCCTATTATGTGCCTTGATGAAGATATTTTTAAGGCTATGTATAAAGTTGAAATCATGGAAAAAACGCTGGAAAATTTACCTGGCTTGGATTGTGGGTCATGCGGCTCACCTAACTGCATGGCGTTGGCTGAAGATATTGCTCAAGAGAGTGCGAGCGAAACTGATTGTGTGTTTAAACTTAGAGAACGAGTACGGGATTTAGCAAAAGAAATGATTAATCTGGCGGAAAAATTGCCGCCGTCGTTAGAAAAAGAACCTTAATTTTTCTTATATTTTGGTATAAAAGGAATGGTGTTTCATGACCGTACAAGAAATTGTAGATTTACTGCAAGCTAAAATTGCAGCTGGCAATGAGAAAACTGATAACGTCATTAGCGGCGGATATGCTTCTGATTTATTAAGTAATGTGATGGGACAGGCAAGGCTTGGCAGCATCTGGGTGACCATGCAGGCGCATCAGAATATTGTCGCTGTCGCATCCTTGCTGGGTTTATCAGCAGTAATTATCGCCGGTGGTGTACAACTCAATAATGAAACCATTCTTAAAGCTGAAAAGGAAGGTATACCCTTATTAACTACTTCATTGTCGGCTTTTGAAGTAATTGGTCTACTGTATGACGCAGGTATTAAGGGTAGCTGATTTGACCTGTGGCTTCAGTCATGTATAGCATTAACAACTTTCCAGCAGTTTTGAAACTACATTTATTTTTAAATAATAACCAATTTTGTCTTAAACTTTTCAAAATCTAAATGGGCAAAATTCTGCGAAAGGCGGTGGTATAAACCACTATACAGTTCGTCGGCAGTCATTCGTAAACTTTTCATGAGGAGGAAGAACATGAACAGCAATCAATCCAAATGCTGCTGTGGCAGCAATGTCAACCAATTTGCTCAATTGGACGAAGTTTTCAAGAAGTATCAGGGAGTTAAAGGAGCGCTTATTCCGATATTGCAGGAAGCGCAAAATTCTTATGGCTATCTGCCTAGAGAAGTCATCCAGTATATCGCTGAAAAAACGCGTGTTCCAGTGAGCCAGATTTACGGTGTGGTAACTTTCTATGCCCAGTTTCATCTTAACCCCCGTGGCAAAAATATTATCCGTGTTTGCCAGGGTACCGCCTGTCACGTGCGTGGCGCCAAAGCTATATTGCAGGCAATTGAAGATAAACTGAGCATTAAAGCTGGTGGGACCACAGAAGACCTTAACTTTACCCTGGAAACTGTGGCCTGTATCGGCGCGTGTGGTCTGGCTCCTGTATTAATGGTGAATGATGAAACTCATGGCCGTCTTACGCCAGAAGTAATTCCGGAAATTCTAGCCAAATACGCATAAAGATCATGCGCGAACTATCTTTGCATATTCTCGACTTGGTGCAGAACTCTATTGAGGCGGGCGCTTTACAAGTTATACTGGAAATTATTGAAGATACTAAGGTTAGTGACACCATGACAATTCGCGTAACTGACGACGGTCGTGGGATGGACGAAGCTACCCGTAAAACGGCGTTTGACCCGTTTGTAACTACCAGGGCTACCTGTCGCGTGGGGTTGGGTTTATCGCTTATTGATATGTCTACTAAACGGTGCGGAGGTTATGTGACCATAGATTCTGCTCCCGGACGTGGAACGGCAGTTGAAGCTCTATACAAACATAGTCATTTGGACCGCCAACCGCTTGGGAATATTGTAGAGACTGTGAAAACGATTGTGATTGCTAATCCTGATTTAGCTTTTCGTTACTGCCATACTGTTAATAATAATACTTTTTCTTTTGCTACACAGGAAATTACTGGGATTCTTGGGAATATATCATTGACGCACCCGGACGTGCTTGTCTGGTTGCATGGATATTTGACTCATGGTTTAATGAATTTGTATGGAGGTGTACAATATGAAAACAATTGAAGATCTGAAACGTTTGCGTAAACAGGTAGAGGCACAGACCCGGGTGCGTCATGCCAGCGACAAGCAAATTATAGTTGGAATGGGTACATGCGGCATTGCGGCAGGAGCCCGTGAAGTTATGTCAGCAATTTTTGACGAATTGGTCAAACAGAAAATTGAAGATGTCACTGTGTTTCAAACTGCCATGGGTGTATGTGGAAAAGAAGTGCTGGTCGATGTTGTGTTACCTAATCAGCCCCGTGTTACTTACGGCAAAGTAACTCCGGCCGATGTTCCGAAAATTATAGCTGAACATATTGTTAACGGACGTGTTGTAGAGGGACTTGTTTGTCGGTAAGTTGATGAATAATTTTTTGACTATTGGGAGGGAAAAAAATGGAACATATCAGAGCCCATGTGCTTATTTGCGCTGGTACAGGCTGTGTGTCTTCAGGCTCGAAAAAAGTTGAGGCCGCTTTAAGCGCCCAGTTAGCCCAAAAGGGTCTTGATAAAGAAGTTAAGATAGTCGAAACCGGCTGTCACGGTTTTTGCGAAATGGGTCCATTGGTAATTGTATATCCGGAAGGCGTATTCTATGTACGGGTGCAGGAAGAAGACGTACCCGAAATTGTCGAGGAACATCTCTATAAAGGCCGCATCGTAGAACGCTTGTTATTTAAAGAAACAGAAACCCAGGAAAAGATTGCTAACTATAACGAAATTATTTTCTATAAAAAGCAAATGCGGATGGTTTTGGGCAATTGCGGACATTTAGATCCGGAGAAAATCGAAGAATATATTGCTGCAGGCGGATATGAGGCCTTAGCTAAGGCAGTTACGCAGATGAAGCCTGATGAAGTTGTGGAAGAAGTAAAGAAATCCGGTTTGCGTGGCCGGGGAGGCGGCGGTTTCCCGACAGGTATGAAATGGAGCTTTACCCGTAACGCTCCCGGCGAGAAAAAATATGTAGTATGTAACGCTGACGAAGGCGATCCGGGCGCATTTATGGACCGTAGCGTACTGGAAGGCGATCCCCACCGTGTAATTGAAGGTATGGCGGTGTGTGGTTATGCTGTCGGTGCCGATGAAGGCTATGTTTATGTACGGGCCGAATATCCGTTGGCTATTAAACGTTTGAGAATTGCTATCAAGCAGGCCGAAGAAATGGGAATGCTTGGTGATAATATATTTGGTTCAGGTTTCAACTTCCATTTAAAAATTAAAGAAGGTGCCGGCGCGTTCGTATGCGGCGAAGAAACTGCGCTGTTGAATTCTATTGAAGGCAAACGCGGAATGCCGCGCCCCCGTCCGCCATTCCCGGCGGTTTCCGGTTTGTGGGCCAAACCGACTAATATTAATAATGTTGAGACTTTTGGCAATGTTCCGCAAATCATTACCAAAGGCGCCGACTGGTATGCTTCTATTGGTACTGAGCGTAGTAAAGGTACTAAAGTATTTGCGTTGACTGGTCGAATCAATCATACCGGCCTGGCAGAAGTGCCGATGGGCATTTCCATGCGGGAAATTATTTTCGATATCGGCGGTGGTATCCAAGGCGGCAAGAAATTTAAAGCGGTACAAATAGGCGGTCCGTCAGGTGGCTGTTTACCGGAGAACCTTCTTGATTTGCCTGTTGATTATGATTCACTCATTCAGGCAGGTGCTATGATGGGTTCCGGCGGTTTGGTTGTTATGGATGAAACTACCTGTATGGTGGACGTTGCCAAGTTCTTCCTTAACTTTACGCAAGCCGAATCTTGCGGTAAATGTACTCCTTGCCGTGAAGGCACCAAGCGGATGCTGGAAATTCTTACCCGTATTACCGAAGGTAAGGGTGAGTCCGGTGATATAGCACTGTTAGAGAACATGGGTAAAAATATTAAAGCCACTGCCTTGTGCGGGTTAGGTCAGACTGCACCGAATCCGGTTTTAAGCACACTGCATTACTTCCGGCACGAATATGAAGCCCATATCAACGAAAAACGCTGTCCGGCAGGCGCATGTACTGCTATGGCTGAATACTCAATTACCGATAAGTGTAAAGGCTGTACCAAGTGTACGAAAGCTTGCCCGGTTGGTGCAATCAGCGGCGAGAAAAAGGCTATGCATGTTATTGACAAGGCTGTGTGTATTAAGTGCGGCGCGTGTGAATCAACTTGTCCGTTCCAAGCTATTGTCAAGGGATAATTCATTCAATAAATATGTTGCTACTAGTAAAAGCGGCCATTTTAGGCCGCTTTTTTCTTATAAAGCAGGAGAGACCGATTAACCGCCAAGAACGCCAAGGAATATTTTAATATTTTCCAGTGAGATAATTATTCTTAACCGGGGAAATACATCCCTAAAAGGGCCAAGCATCTAAACATTTAATTAATAAAATCCAATGTTTTTCTTGGCGACCTTGGCGTCCTTGGCGGTTAGACATGTCTTTAATACTGTGTCGATTATCAAATGAATATTCAAAGACCTTGGACGGACCTCTGCGGTTAGTCGTATCCCCAGCGACTGGGTAGCGTTTTGCTTAACCGTGTTATTAAATGTGTTTTGTGGTATAATAATACAACAAAAATTATATTAAAATTATATTATATTAATAAATTGCAGTGTTGACCAGCAGGATTTTAGCGGCAACAGTGAGAATAGTTAATAAAGTAACTTGCTTTATAGACGTAACACACTCTATAGTGCTTATATTTTGCCTGTTAGGGGGCTAGTCGGTTTGAAGGGAAATATCGCAATTTCTAAAGCAACTGTTGACCGTTTGCCGGTATATTTTCGTACCCTGCGACTTATCCGGGAAGAAGGCGTGGAAATAATTTCTTCTGAAGAATTAGGCAGACATCTGTCTATCACACCGGAGCAGATTCGTAAGGATTTGGCCTCATTTGGTCAGTTTGGCAAAAAAGGTGTAGGTTATTATGTGAGCGAACTAATCCGTAATATTAGCGAAATACTAGGGTTGCATTATAATTTAAATATTTCAATTGTGGGAGTAGGCCATTTGGGCTGGGCCTTGGCTAATTATCGGAATTTTGTTAACATGGGTTTCAATCTTGTGGCAATTTTTGATATTGATCCAAGTAAAATAGGTTTACGCATAAATGGTGTAAGGGTCACGCATTTAAATGACTTGTCAGAAATTGTAAAAGAACGGGGAATTCATATTGGGATAATCACCGTACCTGAGAACTACGCACAGAACGTAGCTGACCAATTAGTGGAGGCAGGAGTAAAGGGAATATGGAATTTTGCCCCGCGAAAATTAACCGTGCCTGATAATATACGTATTGTTGATGAAGATTTAACAGTTGGGTTAAGCAGTCTTTCGTATTACCTTACTAAGGATTTGGCTGAAAACGGTAAAAAGTGAAAAAATACTATTATTATTGCAGGAATTTAAGTCCTTCTAGCGAATATATTACCAGAGCTGTATAAATTGTATTAAATTTTAAACAGGTAGATTACCTGCAATTTAGCCGAAAAGTAACTTAAATTCTTCCCAGTTCGAAATGGGAACGTTTTTATAAGTCAACATGTTTCAGAAAAACACGCAACATCAATGGTAATAGATGTATTCGTGACATACACTTAGGGGTATTTTGACTTACAAAATAGTCCTAGGTGTTTTTTTGTGTAATATATGTTTTGTATACAATTTCCATTTTTTATAATAATAATATAATCAAGAAAGGCTTCAGGGGGGAATAAAAGCATGATTGATATTCGTGATCGTATACGTAATCATGATTTGCAGGCAAAAGTAGTCAGCGCAGATGAAGCGGCAGCAATTATCAAACCTGGCATGAATATTGGTACAAGCGGTTTTACGCTGGCCGGTTATCCTAAAGCAGTTCCTTTAGCCCTGGCTGAGAGAATTCGCCAGGAAAAATTCAAGATAAATTTGTGGACAGGCGCCTCGGTTGGCAAAGAACTGGATGGTGCGTTGGCGGCGGTTGATGGTATAGCAAAAAGGGTGCCATATCAAACTAATGATGTTGCCCGTAAATCAATTAACAGCGGTGGTATTCAGTATATGGATATTCATCTCAGCCATATGGCCCAATTATCTCGCTATGGATTTTTGGGTGGTAAGGTTGATGTTGCTATTATTGAAGCTTGTGCCATTACTGAAGAGGGGCATATTGTTCCAACGACTTCACTTGGCAATTCGGCATCATTTGTTCAAAGCGCCGATATTGTTATCGTGGAGGTTAATACTACTCAACCAACGGAACTTGAGGGCATGCATGATGTATATGTGCCGCTGGACCCACCCCATAGGCTGCCTATTCCATTGATTAGGGCTGATGACCGGATTGGCACACCGTATATTCCGTGCGGTGTGGACCGGATTACTTATATTGTGCCTTGTGACATACCTGATACTGTGAGGGAGCTAGCCGCCGTTGACGAAGACTCGCTGGCAATGACGGCTAACCTGCTGGATTTCCTCAAGTTTGAAGTTAAAGCCGGACGCTTGCCTAAAAATTTATTGCCATTACAGTCCGGAGTTGGTTCTGTAGCCAATGCGGTAATCGCCGGCTTAGTTAACTCCGACCTGCAAAATCTGATGGTATATACTGAGGTTATTCAGGATGGGATGTTTGATTTGATTGATGCCGGTAAACTGGACTTTGCCTCCGGTACATCACTTACTCCGTCACCACATGGTTTGAAGCGTTTTTATGCAAATTTACGCAAGTATCGCGAAAAAATTATATTCAGGCCACAGGAAATTGCCAATAGCCCGGAAATTGCCCGCCGTCTTGGCGTTATTGCAATGAATACTGCTATTGAATTTGATATTTACGGTAATGTAAATTCCACACATATAATGGGCAGTAAAATGATGAATGGTATTGGCGGGTCAGGTGATTTTGCCCGAAATGCCTATTTGACTTTCTTTTTCTCTAATTCTTTAGCCAAAGGCGGCAGCATTTCTTCTATCGTACCAATGTGCTCACATGTTGATCACACCGAGCATGATGTAGACGTATTTGTAACTGAGCGCGGCTTGGCGGATGTTCGTGGTTTAAGCCCCAAAGAACGGGCCCGAGTGATTATTAAGAATTGTGCTCATCCCGATTATCAGCCGATGCTGTTTGATTATTTGGAGAGAGCGGAAAAGTCTACCGGCTTTGCCCACACGCCGCATCTGCTTGATGAAGCCCTATCATGGCATACTAGATATTTGACAACAGGCACAATGAAAAAGCAATAAGAGGGGGAATTTGCCAATGAATAATAAAGAAAACTTACAAGCTAAAATGGATGCTTATAATGCTAAAGTCGAAAAAGCATCTGCCAAATTTCCTGAACGAAAAAACCTTGAGCCAGAGAGATTATATACGCCGCTGGATATCGAAGGTTTTGATTATGAACAGGATCTCGGTTTTCCAGGAGAGTATCCGTTTACCCGCGGCGTGCAGCCGACAATGTATCGCGGTCGTTTCTGGACAATGCGCCAATATGCAGGCTTCGCTACCGCTGAAGAATCGAATAAACGCTATAAGTTTTTGTTGGAAGCAGGGCAGACAGGCTTATCGGTGGCCTTTGATTTGCCGACACAAATCGGTTATGATTCCGATGACCCCATTTCCGAAGGGGAAGTAGGAAAAGTCGGTGTGGCGATAGATTCTTTGGCCGATATGGAAATTCTGTTTGATGGTATCCCTTTGGATAAAGTATCTACCTCTATGACTATCAATGCTCCGGCTTCAGTATTACTGGCAATGTACATTGCAGTAGCTGAAAAGCAAGGAGTTTCGCCTGATAAACTGAATGGCACCATTCAAAATGATATATTAAAAGAGTATGCAGCCCGTGGCACCTATATTTTTCCACCTAATCCCTCCATGCGTTTGATTACCAATATTTTTGCATATTGTTCTAAGCATGTGCCCAATTGGAATACAATTTCCATCTCTGGCTATCACATTAGGGAGGCAGGTTCTACTGCTGCCCAGGAAATTGCTTTTACCATTGCGGATGGAATTGCATATATAGAAGCGGCAATAAAGGCAGGCCTGAATGTCGATGATTTTGCCGGCCGGCTTTCATTTTTCTGGAATGCCCATAATAATGTACTGGAAGAGGTAGCCAAGTATCGTGCCGCCCGCCGTATTTGGGCCAGAATTATGAAAGAACGTTTTAGGGCGCAAAATCCTAAGTCATGGATGTTAAGATTCCATACTCAAACTGCAGGATCAATGCTTACCGCGCAGCAGCCTGACAATAATATTGTGCGGGTTGCCCTGCAAACTGTTGCTGCCGTGCTGGGGGGTACTCAGTCGTTGCATACTAATTCCAAAGATGAGGCGCTGGCTCTGCCTACTGAAGATTCGGTGCGTATTGCCCTTAGAACTCAGCAAATTGTTGCTTATGAGAGCGGTTTGGCAGATACTATCGATCCGTTGGCTGGCTCTTATTATGTGGAAGCCTTAACTGATAAGCTGGAAAAGGAAGCCTTAAATTACATAAACAAAATTGATGAAATGGGCGGTGCTACAGTAGCTATCGAAAGAGGCTACATTCAAAAAGAGATTCAGGACAGCGCCTATAAGTATCAAATGGAAGTTGAGAACAAACGGCGAATTGTTGTGGGCGTCAACCAGTTCCAAGTTCAGGAAAAGCCGGCTGAAGGGCTTTTACGGGTTGATCCTGCTGTTGGTGAAATGCAAAAAACGAAACTGCGGGAACTAAGGGAAAAACGTGATAATGCGGCAGTTCAGGTTAAATTAGCAGCCTTGGAAAAAGCCTGTCAGGATGATAACGCTAATCTTATGCCGGTTATTTTAGATGCAGTACGTTCATATGCCACTTTGGGTGAGATTTGCGGGATAATGCGTAAAGTATTTGGTGAATATGAGGCGCATGTTAGTCTGTAATATAATAAACTAAAAAATTATGCACGATCTAGTTAGTCTGGCAGAAAGGGTGGACGGGATTTCGCTGCCATCTGTCGCAAGTGCTAGAGTCCCGTCCACCCTTTCTGCCGATTGCTAGCAAAGATTTCTAACATGTTTATATTAATCCTAAAAGAATAAATAAAATATTCGTAGAGCTTTGTAACTTTATATGCCTGATTATGCCTGTTATTAGAGGAATAATTTAGGTTGAAAGGAAGATATTATGACAGAGAAGCGTATCAGAATTTTGGTTGCCAAGCCCGGACTGGACGGACATGACCGCGGAGCGAAAGTTGTCGCGCGAGCCCTTCGAGATGCTGGTTTTGAGGTTGTTTATACCGGACTTCGGCAAACTCCGGAGCAAATTGCAGAAGCCGCTTTGCAAGAGGATGCAAATGTAGTTGCTTTAAGCCTGTTATCCGGGGCGCATAACCATTTATTTCCCAAGGTAGTGGAACTTCTGCGGCAAAAGGGTATGTCCGACGTAATGGTTATCGGCGGTGGTGTCATTCCTGATGCAGACATTCCGGCGCTTAAAGTAGCCGGGATTGCTGAAATATTTACGCCCGGAACATCTACTGCCAATGTGGTCGAATTTATAAAGAATAATTTATAAATAGGTAAACAATGGATATAGTGAATGAATTGCTAACTGGTTCACGGCTGGCTTTATCCCGGGCGATTACGGCTGTGGAAAATGAATATGATAATGCCGCTGCTATCATGCAACAAGTATATGGTTATACTGGCAAGGCGTATATAATTGGTATAACCGGTCCGCCGGGTGCCGGCAAAAGCACCCTGACGGACAAGCTGGCCAAAGAATATCGCCAGCAAGGAAAAACCGTAGGTATAATTGCTGTTGATCCCACCAGCCCGTTTTCCGGGGGTGCCATTCTGGGTGACCGTATTCGTATGAACGAACTTACTTTAGATGAAGGTGTATTTATTCGCAGCATGGGTACACGGGGCAGCTTGGGCGGATTATCGCAAAAAACGGCTGAAGTGGTTAAATTAATGGATGCGTCTGGCAAGGATGTAGTTCTTATTGAAACGGTTGGCGTAGGTCAGTCGGAAGTAGATATTGTAAAAGCCGCAGACACTACTTTGGTTGTCTTGGTGCCAGGTCTGGGTGACGATATTCAGGCCATTAAAGCCGGTATTTTAGAAATTGGCGATATCTTTGTCATTAATAAGGCGGACCGGGAGGGAGCGGAACGGCTCAACAGTGAACTGGAAATGATGCTTGATCTGAATCAGCATGATGTAGAGTGGCGCCCGCCGGTCAGATGTGCAGTGGCTCGCCAGAAAAAAGGCGTAAGCGATTTAATAAATACTATTGAAGAACATGCAGCATGGCTAATAAATTCGGGAGAATTTGCAGCACGACGGAAAAGACGGGTCAGAGATGAATTACTGAGTATGCTTAATGACCAAATTGGCCGGTTTGTCTTAAAAAGGCTGAGTGAATCAGGGCAATTGGATAGTATTGTTGATAATGTGGAACAGCGTAAGGATGATCCATATAGTGCAGTTAGCAACATATTAGAAAGCATTCTAAAATAAGTGTGACTGTTAAAAAACGCACATCTGCTTCGCCTCACAGACTACGGTAACTATATTGACAGATTAGCTGACTGCGATGGCAAATCGGACTCAATCAGAACGTGATTTTGCGGTTGCTTGCGCGTTCTTTCGAACAGGATTCGGTTTCAACAGACCACTGATCAACCGATTTCAGAGTAATGCATGTGTAGCTTGTACGGGCGTACAAACCTGGTACGCGGCACTTCGCACTCCCCGTACAAACTATTCTGGTATGACGTACTCAGCCAGAACGTCATCTCGCCTCGCATCTGCACATTTTTAAACAGTCCCATTTCATTAATGTTGCGTGTTTTTGAAACACGCTTTAAAATAGGAGGATTCAGTTGAATGTTTAATGTGCTGAAAGTCGACCATATCGGCATTGCTGTCAAGGATTTGGAGCAGGCCAAAAAATTTTATACTGAAGTGTTGGGGATGAAGTCACAGGGTGAAGAGATAGTAGAACAGCAGAAAGTAAAAGTGTGTTTTATTCCTTGCGGTGACAGTGAGGTTGAACTGCTTGAATCTACTGCCCCGGATGGGCCGGTTGCTAAATTTATCGAAAAAAACGGTGAAGGCATTCAGCATGTTGCCCTCAGGGTGGACAACATCGAAGCGGCATTAGCTGATTTAAAGAGTAAGGGAGTAAGGCTGATTGACGAAGTACCCCGGTATGGTGCAGGCGGCGCCAGCATTGCTTTTGTGCATCCCAAGGCCACCGGCGGCATATTGCTGGAGTTGTCACAGCGTTAAAGCCTTAAAATTAAAAGCTGACTGGTTCAATGGATCCAGGCAATACAAACGCAAATGGGCGCGTTGAACTGGTCGCATTTTTGGAGGTGTAATATGGCTACAGTCCAAGAGAAAATCCAGGAACTTAAATTACGGCAGGAAAAAATAAAGCTTGGCGGAGGACAAAAGCGGATAGAGAAGCAGCATACCAGCGGAAAACTTATCGCCCGGGAGCGTATTGAAAAGCTGCTTGACCCTAATTCTTTTGTTGAACTCGACCAATTTGTCACTCACCGGTGCACCAATTTTGATATGGCTGCCACTGAAGCTCCTGGCGAAGGCGTGGTAACAGGTTACGGCACAATCAATTGCCGTCTGGTATATGTATTTGCGCAAGACTTTACAGTAGTTGGCGGTTCGTTGGGAGAAATGCATGCGGCAAAAATTGTTAAAGTTCAGGAATTGGCGATGAAGATGGGTGCTCCCTTAATAGGTCTTAATGATTCCGGCGGGGCGCGTATTCAGGAAGGTATCGATGCTTTATCCGGCTTTGGCGACATTTTTTATCGCAATACGCTTGCATCCGGCGTTATTCCGCAAATTTCTGTAATTATGGGTCCATGTGCCGGGGGGGCAGTATATTCTCCGGCTATTACCGACTTTATTTTTATGGTAAAAAACACTAGCCAAATGTTTATTACAGGCCCACAGGTAATTAAGTCGGTTACCGCCGAAGAAGTTACCGCCGAGCAGCTAGGTGGGGCTATGACCCATAACAGTACCTCCGGCGTGGCTCATTTTACTGCTGAAAATGATGAAGATTGTATGGAACAAGTGCGCTATTTACTTGGTTTTTTACCCGGCAATAACCTGGAAGATCCTCCTATTAGTGAAACTAGTGATGATCCGGACCGCATGGATGAAAAACTGAATACGATATTGCCTGATAATGCCAATCAACCTTATGACATGAAAGATATTATAAACTCAATTGTTGATAATGGTGAATTCTTTGAAGTACATCAGCATTTCGCTAAAAATATGATTGTCGGTTTTGCTCGTTTTGACGGCCAGCCGGTGGGAATCCTGGCCAATCAGCCGTCAGTGCTGGCAGGTTGTCTTGATATTGATGCTTCCGATAAAGCAGCGCGGTTTGTTCGTTTCTGTGATGCCTTCAATATCCCCCTTGTTAATTTAGTGGACGTGCCCGGTTTTCTGCCGGGAACCGGACAAGAATATGGTGGTATTATCCGTCATGGCGCAAAAATGCTATACGCTTATTCCGAAGCAACTGTTCCTAAAATTACAGTAATAACCCGCAAGGCTTACGGCGGTGCGTATATTGCCATGTGCTCGCGGCATCTGGGAGCTGATCAGGTTATGGCTTGGCCTACCGCTGAGATTGCTGTTATGGGACCCGCCGGCGCTGCCAATATTATTTTCCGCGGCGATCCGGATATTGCCGCCAAAACTGAACAGTATATCAGTGATTTCGCTAATCCTTATAAAGCGGCTGAACGGGGTTATGCCGATATGGTTATTGAACCGAAAGAAACCAGGCCGCGCATTATCACCGCTTTAAATATGCTTGCCACTAAACGTGAATCCCGGCCGGCTAAAAAGCATGGCAACATTCCTTTATAGGAAAAGGGGAGGGTTTTATGAAAATTGATGCTAAGGGTATCAGCCCGGAAATAGTGGCGGTTATTGCCGCTAGCGTATATGCCATGATGGGAACTGCTAATCTAGCTGTAAGGATTAAGCATACCAGTGATGTATGGGCTATAGCCGGGCGACAGAAATTAATGGACGTCCGTCAGATTTAATCAAATTAACAAAAGAGGTGATAGATATGAAAAAGTATAATATTACCGTTAACGGCACTACCTACCAGGTCGAAGTGGAAGAAGTGAGCAGTGCAGCTGCGGCTACACCTGCTAAACCTGTTGCACCAGCAGTTACACCTGCACAGGTGAAGGCTGCACCAGCTCCCGCAGCTGTTTCTACGCCTGCAACTCCAACTGCACAGGTTGAGGTTGGTGCCGGTGAAACACCGGTGACAGCGCCGATGCCTGGCAAAGTGACGAAATTAGTTGCCCAGGCGGGCCAGCAAGTGAAAAAAGGCGAAGTACTTCTAATTCTTGAAGCCATGAAGATGCAGAACGAAATCCCTGCTCCGGCGGATGGAACTGTTAAAGGAATTAATGTTACGGCAGGACAGAGTGTGAAAGCAGGGGACATCATTGCTGTAATTGGGTAGTAGGCGAGTAAGGAACGGATTAACCGCCAAGGACGCCAAGAACGCCAAGGGATTTTCTATATTAACTGTAAGATGGTTTTGCTTTAGCAAAAGATATTTCCCACTTGTGGAAAACATTCTAGGCTTTTATAAAAAGAATTCCAATGCTTTCTTAATGTTTTCTTTGGCGGCCTTGGCGACCTTGGCGACCTTGGCGGTAACCGTTCCCTCAAAGGCTGCCGGTTTAACCCTAAAAAGATATAATCTTCTAAGAAAAAAAGCCCTTTTCCATGAGGAAAAGGGCTTTTTAATATGCAATTACGGTTATTCACACTTAGGGTAGTTGCCCCGCGGTGTGTAGTGAGTGTGAAGCAGTTCGTGGGATTTGTGTCCCAGCGGTTTTTCGAGGAATGTTTCGTAAAGTTCTTTAACAGCCGGGTTTTCATGGGACTTGCGCAGTTCCATGCGCTCGTCTTCACAGTACATGGCATTGCAGCGTTTTGTACGAATATCAGGGTCGCAGGAGATGGGTGCGCCGCCGCCACCGATACAGCCGCCGGGGCAGCACATGACTTCGATGAAATGATAGTCGGCTTCACCTGTGCGAATTTTGTCCAGAACTTTCCGGGCATTGCCCAGACCGTTAGTAATTGCTACTTTTACCGGAATTTCGCCTACCTGCACGGTAGCTTCTTTCACGCCGGTGAGACCACGGACTCCCTTGAAGTTGATATCAGCAAGAGGCTTACCGCTGACGACTTCGGAGAGGGTACGCAGAGCAGCTTCAGTTACGCCGCCGGAGGTACCAAAGATTTGGCCGGCGCCGGTGCCAATGCCCAGAGGAGCATCATATTTTTCTTCAGGCAGATTTCTTAGGTCAAATCTGGCTTGCTTGTACATGCGTCCCAGTTCACGGGTTGTGAGCACTACATCAACGTCTTGATAGCCGCTGCTGAACATTTCCGGTCTGGTGCACTCGTATTTTTTGGCGGTACAAGGCATGATGGAGACGCTGAAGACATCAGCCGGGTCAATGCCCATTTTCTTGGCGTAGTAAGTTTTAGCAAGAGCGCCAAACATTTGTTGTGGCGATTTGCAAGTGGAAAGATGGTCTAAAAGATCAGGGTAGAAGTGCTCAATGAACTTGATCCAGCCTGGGCTGCAGGAAGTAATCATCGGCAGGGTGCCGCCTTTAGTAACCCGCTGTAAGAGCTCATTGCCTTCTTCCATAATTGTCAGGTCAGCCGAGAAGTTAGTGTCAAAGACCTTGTCAAAGCCTAAGCGACGCAGACCGGCAACCATTTGTCCGGTGGTGATTTCACCTGGCTCGCCGCCGATAAGTTCACCGATTTGTACTCTGGGGGCAGGTGCGGTTTGGACAATGACATGTTTTTTGGGATCAGCGATGGCTGCCCAGACTTTATCAGTATCATCTTGTTCCTGAATAGCGGCAGTAGGACAAACTAAGGAGCATTGGCCACATTGAACGCACTCCATGTTAGCTAACTGCTCATTGAAAGCAGGGGCAATAAGAGAGTTAAAACCTCTATTTTCGGCTGTAAGAGCCTGTACTGTCTGAACATTGGTGCAGACCGAAATGCAGCGGCGGCAGAGGACACACTTGCGTGGATCTCTCTTAATGGCCGGGCTGGATGCGTCAATCGGGTATTCGGTTTTCTGACCTTCATTAAACCGTACGTCACTTACACCGAACTCTTCCGCCAAATCTTGCAATTCGCAATTCTTATTCCGTACACAGGTGAGACATTCCATCGGATGGTCTGAGAGAATCAATTCCAGAATTAACTTGCGGGCTTTGATGACTTCCGGAGTGGCGGTACGCACAACCATTCCTTCGGCAACCGGAGCCACACAAGCGGGTACCAAAGTTCTAGCGCCCTGAACTTCAACCATACAGATCCGGCAGGCGCCGATAACGTTGATATCCTTCAGGTAACAAAGGGTAGGTATATTGATTCCCACTTTTTTAGCGGCCTCCAGGATTGTACTTCCTGTTTCCACCGCAACTGTCTGGTTATCAATTGTCAATGTTATCATTTTTAAATTTCCCCTCCAAACTCCCGTATTTTAGATATTTCCTTAGTTAAAAGCTGCGGGAGCGGCTTTTATTCTTCAAATTCGCAAACGTTGGCACAACATTTATGCTCTTTAATATGCTCTTCATACTCATTTCTGAAATGACGGATTGTGCTCAAGATGGGGTTGGGCGCAGTCTGTCCCAAACCGCACAGTGCAGTCGATTTCATCATGTGGCCGATCTCTTGCAACAATTCAATGTCGCCTTCTCTGCCTTTACCAGAGGTGATACGCTCCAGAATTTCCATCATCCGCTTGGTGCCGATACGGCAGGGTGTACATTTACCGCAGGATTCGTCGACACAGAAGTCCATAAAGAACTTGGCAATATCCACCATGCAGCTGTCTTCATCCATAACGATCATGCCGCCGGAGCCCATAATTGCACCAAGTGCTCCCAGAGAATCATAATCAACAGGAGTATCTAAATAAGCTTCAGGAATGCAACCGCCGGACGGACCACCGGTTTGAACAGCCTTAAATTTCTTTTTGCGTTGGATGCCGCCGCCAATGTCAAACACGATTTCCCGCAAGGTAGTTCCCATTGGAACTTCCACAATACCGGTGTTAGTAATTTTACCAGCCAAGGCGAAAACTTTGGTACCTTTGCTCTTTTCGGTGCCAAGGGAAGAGTACCAGTCAGAACCCAGACGAATGATTTCCGGTACGTTGGCCCAGGTCTCAACATTGTTGAGGACGGTAGGTTTGCCCCATACACCGGAGATGGCAGGGAATGGCGGTCTGGGTCTTGGTTCGCCCCGTTTGCCTTCAATAGAAGTTAACAGCGCGGTTTCTTCGCCGCAGACAAAGGCGCCTGCGCCGATCCGTATTTCGATGTCGAAATTAAAGCCGGCACCAAAGATGTCTTTACCTAAGAGACCGAATTCCCGGGCCTCTTTAATAGCATGTTCCAGTCTTTCAATTGCCAGCGGGTATTCCGCCCGTACATAAACATAGCCTTGCTCAGCGCCGATAGCGCGGCCGCAAATAACCATACCTTCGATAACACTATGAGGGTCGCCTTCAAGAACAGATCTGTCCATAAATGCGCCCGGGTCACCTTCGTCACCGTTACATGCTACATATTTGGGGTAACCGGGAGCGGCTGCAGTAAAGCCCCATTTCATACCGGTAGAGAAGCCGCCGCCGCCACGACCACGCAGCCCGGATTTTTTCACTTCTTCAACAATGTCTGCAGGCTGCATTTGGGTAACGGCTTTGCCAAGTGCGGCATAACCGTTCTTAGCGATGTAATCCTCAATAGAAGTTGGATCAATGTCAAAGTTGTTGCGCAGAACGATTTTTTGTTGCTTTTTGAATAAGTCGATATCATGAACACAAGGGGTAGGTTCTGTTGAACCAGCACTTCTGTATAACAGGCGATTTACCAAGTTGCCTTTCATGATGTGTTCAGTTACGATTTCCTCAGCATCTTTTGGCTTTAATCTGCGATAAAAGGTCGCTTGAGGATAAATAATGGCGACAGGACCCATATCACACGGTCCCATGCAACCGGTTAGAATAATTTGCACTTGATCGGCAATACCATGTTTTGCAAGAGCTTCTTTCATGGCATCCACAACATCCGTACATTTTGAAGAAATACAACCAGCGCCGCCGCACATCATAATATGGGCTTTTTCGGTAGCTGAGGGAACGCCTTCGCGGATTTTAAGGGCTTCCTGTCTGGTCGATTTAATCTTTGCCAGTTCGTCCAAAGATTTTATTTTCACTTAGTCACACCTCCGTTTAAATCCTACAGCTAATTATCAAGGCAGCCTAAGATGGGTGCCTGATGAATAATGACCGGCTATACCTGTCTCCCCGCGGATTGAAAAAATCCATGAGATAAGGCATCTGCATCAATATATGAATATTACTGGTACGCCTCCAGCATTGCCGGGATAGTTTCCGGTGTCAGACGGCCATGAACATCTTTGCCATCGATGATTACAGCAGGGGCCAAACCGCATGCTCCGATGCAGCGTACCAATTCCACGGTAAACCGGCTGTCTTCGGTAGTCTGACCGGGTTTAACACCAAGCACTTCTCTAAGTGTTTTAATAACCATATTGCTGCCTTTTACATAACAGGCCGTTCCTGTGCATATACTAACTTTATGCCGTCCTTTCGGCGTCAAGGAGAAGAAGGCATAAAATGTGCAAACCCCGTAGACCTCTTGTATTGATAATCCGAGTCCCTGGGCTATTTTGACCTGAACCCATTTGGGTAAATACCCGATTAGGTTCTGGGCCTTTGTCAATACCTGAATCAAGCTGCTTGGCTGTCCCTTATACGGCGCAATGATTGCATCCAATTGCTTAGTCAATTCATCTTCGCCGCCGCACTTACATTTACATTCTTCCATAAATCTGTACCTCCCTTGCGTTAGTACCTTCAGAATAATTCACTATAAATCCTTAGCATTTAATATTTTTCACAATCTTTTTTCATGTTTACCCTGTGATTGGTTAACTCACCTCTCTTTTTGCTTCCGAGTCCTTTCCAAGGTTGTCCAAGCAATACATATTTCTTGTTTTGCATAGCCTTGCGGACTCACAGTATAGCTTTCCTCCGGCAAATCCCTCTTAATTGATTTAAACGAAGTCCCGGCTTGCTTGCTTGGCAGCGGCAACTGCGGGACTATTGAGTAAGAAATTTTCGGAAGAGAACAGCAACTGATTTTCGGGTTTAACCGCTTACATTCGCTTAAAATGCAAGCTCTTGTGGAAGGATTGTGGAAATTAGATGAATGTCGGCAGAAACGATGTAAAGCGGGAAGTCAGGTTCCAGGGGGATCAATTACAAATCTCCCGGCGGGAACCGTCCCTTTTATTTCCCCAAAAAAAGAACCGTCCCCTTGAATACTATGTTCCGAATACTTTTTGTATTCCATTAGGAGTGAACATTTTTTCACATGGGAACCGTCCCTCGCGTTAATTATACTCTGCTTGTTTTTTCATTACAATCTTTTTTTTCAAATTTGTTTGACAAATTATATTATAGTGCAGCAATAGCCGTGAAATTTCAGGCTTTCCACCCTATGAAAATTTTTTTCTTCCCAATTGAAATAACATATTGTACTGGGAAGTAATTGGAAATATTGGAATAAAAAGAAAATACGAAGGGACAGTTCCTTCGTATTCATGGGAGCAGTGTAGCTATATGTTTCATTGATATTTCTTCAATTGCTTTTAGTTTTCTAAGTATTTCATCACGTTCTTTTTTTCCGATGGCATTTAACCCGTTAACTCGCTTCTTTTCCGCTAGCTTTGCCAATTCGCAGCTTATGTCATCATCAGAACATTTTTTCTTTTCTTTGTCCTCTAAATATTGAATATGGTTTGCTTCACTCATAAATTGAATATAGTGATTAACTGCATCCCCTGGCTGGACTTTGAACAACCCCAGCACCAAACCAGTATCAATCAGGCCTTCCGGGTTTTTGGCAATATATGCGTTGTAGCTGCTCCACGGATAATCGCCAATAATATCGACTAATCTTGTTTTTACCGGTTCCTGGTGGAGATACCTTAAAACTGCCAATAAATAACTGTCATCTTCAACACTTTCGCTTTTGTACCTGTCTTGAAATAAATGGCCGCTGCGTTCGTACTTCCCATTGAACCAATAGGCATAACTGACGCCTATTCTTTTCATGATTTGCGATATTTCCTCTTTTCCTTCCCGGACCAGCATATGAACGTGGTTACTCATTAAACAGTAACCATAGAATTCGCATTGGCTAATTTCTTTCGTCTTTTGCAGTAAAGTAATATATTTTTGTCTGTCTTCCTCGTCGTCAAAAATATTTTGCCGGTTTATTCCACGCACCATAACATGATAGATTCCGCTTTTGCTCTTATTTCTCCCCCGTCTTGGCATGCCGTTCACCCCCCTCTATCATATTATTAATATTCTACCATAAATCCAGATAGGAGACAACAGAACCGTCCCATCATTGTCACATTATCTAGTGTATAGCAATCCATAGGAACTATTCATCGGTTATACAATATTTACGATAACATTTTTATACAATTTTTTCAATAGGACTTTATGACTGTATACTGCAGCATGGGCTATTGAGGCGGTTAGTCAGATTACACTTTGAGTTATTGCTGGGGATACACAATTTTTATTTTACATATTTACTTTTTATAATTTTTTTTTATAATAATAAAAGGCCTAAAAAATTAATGCTGGAGTACAAAGGATTTTTACTTGTTAAAATTGGTGACAGTAATGGGGTTACAGCTGAAAAAACTAGTAAAATCATGGCAACTCTAATGGTTTATCTGCGTAAAACAGAACCTGCTGTGCGAAAAATAAAAATATTCTAGAAAAGTGAAAAAAATAACTACTGTTAGCAGGTAAAATCATGTTTTTCGCGAATAATAATATCAATTATAAGATTTTCAAGCATTTACAATTAATGGCCATTTTACCAGATAACATAATGTGGGAGGTGATTAGTTGAATAAAGAGCAAGAGGGTGTAGTTGTTGAAACAAGTGGTAACATGGCCAGGGTCAAGACTAGTCGTCATAATGATTGTGAAAACTGTGGTGCATGCCCGGGTAATTCAGCGATGGTGCTCGAAGCTCGCAATCCACTGGGAGCTAAGCCAGGCCAGCATGTAGCTATAGAAGTTCAGGAAGTTGGTATGCTAAAAGCCGCATTTATTGTCTATGTTCTTCCGCTTATTGCCATTTTTTTTGGCGCTGTAGGCGGCGGTTTATTAGCGGATAAACTGGGATATGAAGTTTTATGGTTTCAGATTGGTGGCGGCGTGGCGGCATTTATCTTATCTGTCTGGTATATTAAGTATTTCGATTATAGTGCCAGGGCAAATGTGAAAATGCAGCCGGTTATAACGCGTATCTTATAATATGCAAGAAAACTAAGGGGTGAAAATATGGCAAAAAGCTTTCGTGGGGGTGTGCATCCCGACGATCGGAAACGGTACACCGCAACAAAACCTATTGAGGTTGCGCCAATACCGCAGAAAGTTATCATTCCTACCAGACAACACATTGGCGCGCCCTGTTCGCCGGTAGTTAAGGTGGGAGACTTGGTAAAAAAAGGCCAGGTTATTGCTGAAGCTCAAGCATTTGTATCCAGTCCTATTCATGCCTCTATTTCCGGCAAAGTAGCAGAGATAGCTGAATATCCTCATTCAGTATTTGGTTCATGCATGTCGATCGTGATTGAAAGCGATGGCAAGGATGAGTGGATAGAAGGCCTGCCGCTCAGTCGTGATTGGAAATCGCTTGATGTAGCCGCTCTTAAAGAAATAATTCGCCAATCAGGTATGGTTGGTATGGGTGGCGCGACATTCCCAACTCACGTAAAGATGGCTCCACCGGCCGAGAAACCGATTGATAGTTTCATCTTAAACGGCGCCGAATGTGAACCTTTTCTTACAGCTGACCACCGGGTAATGCTGGAGCAGACTGCCCGTGTTATTACCGGTATGCAAATAGCTATGAAGGTTTTGGGTGTTAACAAAGGATATATTGGCATTGAAGAAAACAAGCCTGATGCCATTGAATTTATGAGAAAAGCTGTCAGCGGCACGCCTATTGAAGTAGTGCCTCTTAAAACTAAGTACCCGCAAGGTGCTGAAAAGACCTTGATTAAAGTAGTGCTTGACCGCGAGGTGCCTTCAGGCGGACTGCCGATGGATGTCGGCGTGGTGGTACAAAATGTAGGTACAGTAGTGGCAATCGCCGATGCGGTGGAAAAAGGCATACCGCTTGTTGAGCGGGTAACTACAATTACCGGCGGCGCAATTGTTGAGCCGAAAAACTTGTTGCTGCGCGTTGGCACAACTTTCGCCGAAGCGATAAGTTTCTGCGGCGGGTTTAAAGAAAATCCGGTAAAGATTATCAGCGGCGGACCCATGATGGGTATGGCCCAAAGCAATCTTGATGTATCGATCATAAAAGGTACTTCCGGCATTCTTGCTTTAAGTGAAGCTGATATTAATATTGGTCCTGAACGTCCGTGCATCCGCTGCGGCCGCTGTGTTGACGCCTGTCCTATGGGCCTGGTGCCAAGCATGCTGAGCATTGTCGGTGAACGAGGTCTGTACCAGGTGGCCAAAGAACAATATGATTTGCTGGATTGCGTAGAATGCGGTTCCTGTGTTTATACTTGTCCGGCTAAACGTAACATTGTGCATTATATTAAACTGTGTAAAGCGCAAAATGCGGCTGCGGCTGCGGCGGCGAAGAAATAGGAGGTGGCGGCATGAGTGCAGAAGCAAAAATGGAAGTCGGTACACTAACGGTTTCGGCATCACCGCACATCCGGTGTGACGAATCCATTTCGAAAATTATGTGGAGTGTTAATCTGGCGTTGGCGCCGGCAGCATTATTTTCAGTTTATAATTTTGGTGTTCCCGCATTGATAAATATAGTTGTCTGTATTGTCGCAGCGGTGGCTACTGAATACTTTGTTCTTAAATGGCAGGAAAAACCCATGGCTGTCAATGACGGCAGCGCTTTTCTGACAGGTCTTTTACTGGCGATGAATATTCCCGCGACAGTGCCATGGTATATGCCGCTCTTAGGTGCGGTGGTTGCGATCGGTATTGCTAAACACACTATGGGCGGAATTGGCTATAATATTTTTAACCCTGCCCTGGTAGGACGTGCATTTTTATTGGCATCCTGGCCGATTGCCATGACAACCTGGCCTACTCCCAATAGTTTACTCGGAAAAGTCGACGGGGTAACGTCAGCTACGCCGCTCGGTGTTCTGAAATTACAAGGCTATGAAAAGCTGGTACAGTTATTTGGCGACAAAATGGATATGTATAAAGCGTTATTTATCGGCACCCGGGGCGGCAGTATGGGGGAAACCTCAGCCATTCTGTTGATTCTTGGCGGGATATATCTTATTTACCGCGGTTATATCAGCTGGCAGGTACCGGTAGTTATGATTGGCACAGTGGGATTGCTAACCTGGGCTTTTGGCGGTCATGCCGGATTATTTAGCGGTGATCCTATTTTTAATATGATTTCCGGCGGACTTATACTTGGTGCTTTCTATATGGCTACCGATATGGTGACAATTCCTATTACCATTAAGGGGCAGGTTATATTTGCTGTTGGCGCCGGTTTGCTTACTGTCTTGATTCGTTTGTTGGGCGGTTATCCTGAGGGCGTGTGTTATGCAATTTTGCTGATGAACTCGGTGACCCCGCTTATTGACCGCTTTGTTAAACCTGCTAAATTCGGGGCGAGGAGGTAGGATATATGTCACATGGACATGAAGAGAATAGCAGCATATTTAAAATTGGTATCAATTTGACAATTGCCTGTTTGCTGTCAGGCGTGATTATTTCCGGCGTATATGCCATCACTGCCCCGGCAGCAGCTCAATCGCGGATTGATCTCAAGAATAAGGCCATGAAGGAATTGGTGGCTGATGCCAAGGAGTTTAAGCCGATCGAGGGTAAAACTGACTGGTATCTCGCGATGAAAGACGGTAAAATTTTGGCTTATGTAGTGCCTGCTGAGACTAAAGGTTATGGCGGTGCTATTAAAATGGTTACCGCCATTACAACTGACGGAAAAGTAATTGACTATAAAATCCTGTCACATAATGAAACGCCGGGTTTAGGTGACAAAGCGTCTGAGGATTTCTTCCGCAAGCGGTTCCATGGCAAGGGTGCGGAAGATTTGGAAGTGGTAAAAGTTCCTAGCGAAAAGAATATCCAGGCATTGACCGGCGCGACCATTTCTTCCCGCGCCGTGACCAAAGGAATCAAGGAAGCTGTTGAAGAAGTTACCGCTTATGCGGCTAGCCAGAAGAAGTGAGGTGTGAGAATATGAATTTGTGGCAGATATTTTCTAAAGGGCTGTTTGAGCAAAACCCCATATTCCGCCTTGCCTTGAGCTTATGCCCGGCGCTTGCGGTTACGTCAACGGTCATAAATGCGTTGGCGATGGGGTTGTCTGTAATGTTTGTTATTACCGCTAACAATGTGGTAGTATCGATATTCCGTAAATTAGTTAATCCGAAAGTTCGTGTTCCGGTATATATTACTTCTATTGCCACTATTGTTACTGTTGTACAGTTAGTTTTAGAAGCTTATTTCCCTGAGCTGTTTAAGGCGTTAAGCATTTATCTGGCGCTGATTGTGGTATTTGCCATCATTTTGGCCCGGGCCGAAGTGTTCGCCGCCAAGAATACTGTCGTTCCGTCATTCTTTGATGGTTTGGGAATGGGCGCCGGTTTTGCCGGTGCAATGGTGATGATTGGTATTATCCGTGAACTGTTTGGGGCCGGAACTATAGCCGGTTTCCCGGTAATGGGAGCATCCTACAATCCGGCGCTTATCATGGTTTTACCGCCAGGCGGTTTTATTCTGATCGGCGTGATGATTGCCAGCTTTAATCTGATTGGTGAATATCAGGACAAAGCAAAGGAAGCCAAAGCTAAACTTGCGCTAAACGCTGTGCAAAGGGGTGAAGCATAATGGGTGAATACTTTACCCTGTTTATGGGAGCGGTAGTTGTAAACAACTTCGTATTGACCCGCTTCTTAGGACTGTGTATTTTCTTTGGTGTATCAAAAAACTTTAATGCTTCTGTCGGTATGGGCATGGCCGTTACCTCGGTTATGACGTTGAGTTCTATTCTGGCATGGGTAGTGTATAATTATGTTTTGCTTCCGTTTGGTTTGACATTCCTGACTACAGTAGTATTTGTTGTATTGATTGCCAGCTTTGTACAGTTGTTGGAAATGATTATCAAAAAACACGCGCCCGCTTTGTATAATATGTGGGGCATTTACCTGGTGCTGATTGCTACTAACTGTATCGTGCTGGGCGTACCGCTCTTAAACGCAGAATCCAATTTTAACTTTGCTAAGAGTGTCGTACATGCTATCGGCTCCGGCGCAGGCTTTGCATTAGCCATTATTCTTATGGCCAGCCTGCGTGAAAAGCTGCAGTATGCGGATGTACCCAAGTCGTTGGAAGGTCTTGGCATTGCCTTTATTTTAGCTGGAATGCTGGCCTTATCTTTCTTCGGCTTCTCGGGCATGATTCCGCTATAAAATGGAGCGGAGGGAATAAATATAATGGAGAAAGCATTATATATTTTGATTGTATTGTCGTCTTTGGGTTTGTTCTTCGGCTTTGTGCTGGCCTTTGCCAACAAAAAATTTGCCATAGAAGTCAACCCGCTGATTCATATCGTTGAAGATGTGTTGCCGAAAGGACAGTGTGGCGCCTGCGGCTATGCTGGATGTATGGCTTACGCCGAAGCAGTTGTGCTCAATCCTGATGTATCACCCAGTTTGTGTATTCCTGGCAAAGAACCTGTTGCCAAAGCGGTTGCCGAGCTTACCGGGAAGGCAGCAGCTGAAATTGAACCGAGAATTGCCCAGGTGAAATGCGCCGGTACTGGGGCCAAAGCGGTAAAAGGATATGAATATCACGGTGTTCAGGATTGTGCAGCCGCCAATCTACTTTTTGGGGGACATAAGGCTTGTAAATATGGTTGTCTCGGACTTGGTACCTGTGTGCGCAGCTGCCCGTTTAACGCGATGACCATGAGTCCGGATGGACTGCCGATTGTGGATCCTGATAAATGTACTGGTTGCGGCAAATGCGAGACAGTTTGTCCGAAACAAGTTATTGCCATGATGCCGCTTGATACCCATGTACGTGTAAACTGTAATTCTAAGGATAAAGGCCCTGTTGCCAAAAAGCTTTGCAGCGCGGCCTGCATTAGCTGCACCTTGTGTATGAAACAATGCCCGTACGGTGCTATTAAGATGGGCAACAACTTAGCTGTTGTGGATACAAGTGTTTGTAAGGAAAAATGTTCTGATGCCGTATGTTTGGCTAAATGCCCGACGAAGGCGATCCGTCCGTTTGTAAAGGGGATTGTCCCAGGGAATGAGACCCAAGCCGATGTGGAAACTGCTTGTGCATCTTGTGCTAAATAATATAGGATAATTGACAAAAAAACGAAGAGGGAAAACCCTCTTCGTTTTTCTTATATCAGAGTTCTTGGTCATAGTCAGCTTGTTCTGGTTCTTGAATTACGGGAGTACACAGAGTGGAACGGCTTATATATCCATTCGCGCAGTCAAATCGGGATATTATATGGCATTAAAATGTGGACGAAGGGTAATACGTTGAGTTTGGGACGTCGCAGGGAATAAGGGTATTAATAATAACCCTCCGTGGTTAGTCGTATCCCAAGGCCGCGTAAGCGGTGTTGCCACATTTATTGTTTAGTGTAAGCAGACCTACAATTTAATTAGTGAAATAAATAACAAATAAAAGCAAGGTGTTTTTGGTATTTAAGACAGAGGGGATACTCCTTTTAATATTGTGAATATATTCACAATATTAAAAAAACATAGACGAATAAAAAATATGGTGATATACTATAAAAAACACAATACCACTAAAAATCACGATAAAATGGAGGTTTTATATGAGTAGAGGTAATTATTGTCAATCGAAACAGCGAAAGAAAAACGTTTTATTAACTCATAATGTGAAATTATTCACATTATGAGAAATTTGCAACCTAGACAGAGGGGGCGATATGAAAAAATATTATAAAATAATTGCGTCAGCTATGTATTTAATTATTTGAACTATATAATGTGAAAAAAATAACATTAATTAATATCCAGTTAAAAGTCCGGTACTTACATAGCTAAAGGTATCCATTGGAAGTAATTACGATTAGTTATTTAACAAAATAGAGGGAGGATCACATGGAATTGGTAAATATGACCATTGATGGTAAGCAAGTTCAAGTGTCTAAGACGGCAACTATACTGGAAGCGGCAAATAACGCAGGTATTAAGATTCCCACACTGTGCTATCATCCGGAACTCCGCCCGGAAGGCAACTGCAAGGTATGTGTAGTTGAGGTTGAAGGAGAGATGGTGTCATCTTGCGTTTATCAGGTAGCAGAGGGAATGGTTGTGCGTACTAATACCGAAACTGTATGGGAATCGCGAAAAGTTGCGGTAGAACGACTGCTGGCTAACCATCCTCAAGACTGTTTATCCTGCCAACGCAATTTAAATTGTGAACTGCAGACGATTGCAGCTGAACTGGGTATTAGTCAGGTCCGCTTTACTAGCGATCGTAAACAATATCCGTTGGACAAAGGCAATCCGTCACTGGTGAGGGATCCGAATAAATGTATTCTTTGCGGTCGTTGTATTAGAGTGTGTAGTGACCGGCAGGGAGTAAACGTATACAGCTTTGCCAATTATGGACCGGATACGGTGGTAGCGCCGGCTATTGATAAGGGGCTACACCGCGTCGCATGCACATATTGCGGTCAATGTGCCACTGTATGCCCAACAGCGGCAATTGTAATAAAAAACGATATCGCTCCTGTATGGCAGGCGATTTATGATTCCAACAAACATGTAGTTGTACAGACTGCCCCGGCTGTACGGGTAGCACTTGGAGAAGCACTGGGTCTTAATACAGGAGATATTGTTACAGGTAAAATGGTGGCTGCGTTGCATCGCTTGGGTTTTGACCGTGTTTTTGACACCAATTTTGCTGCCGACTTAACTATTATGGAAGAAGGTCATGAATTACTTGACAGGGTAATAAACGATGGCGGCGTGTTACCAATGATTACATCCTGCAGCCCAGGCTGGGTTAACTTTGCAGAGTTGATGTATCCGGATTTACTTGATCATCTGTCTACTGCAAAGTCACCGCAGCAGATGTTTGGCACGCTGATTAAGACATATTATGCGGAAAAAACAAGCATTGATCCCCAAGATATTGTTTCAGTATCGATTATGCCCTGCACTGCGAAAAAGGCAGAAGCTGTTCGGGATGATATGTTCACCAGCGGTTATCAGGATGTGGATTATGTACTTACCACATCTGAGCTTGCCCGTATGATTCGTGAAGCCGGTCTTGATTTTGCTGCTTTACCAGAAGAAGAATTTGACGCGCCTCTTGGCATTGGCAGTGGTGCCGGTGTGATCTTTGGTGTGTCTGGTGGTGTAACTGAAGCCGCATTGCGTACTTTATCGGAAGTGGTAACAGGCAAAGAACTGGATTTCATTGACTTTCGGGACGTAGTAGGCGGTCTTGCTGGGATAAAAGAAGCCGAGGTACAGATTGGAGAATTGAAGCTTAAAATTGCCGTGGCGCATACTTTGAAGAATGCCCGTAAATTAATGGATCTTATACGCAAGGGTGAAGCAGATTATCACTTTATTGAGATTATGGCTTGTCCCGGCGGCTGCATTAGTGGTGCTGGTCAACCGCGGGCTGTGGCTAAGGATTTCCGTCAAACCCGGATGGATTCTATCTATGAGTGTGACAAGTGCGCAAGTTTGCGCAAATCCCACCTTAATCCTGCAGTTAAAGAATTGTATGATACATGGCTGGGGAAACCACTGTGTGAAAAATCCCATGACCTTCTACATACTTACTATATGCATCAGAAACGTGATGAAAATACTGAAACTACTCCGGAAAAAACAGTCCTACCTGGAACTGGTATGCCAAAGGTCAGTGCCACTCCATTGCCATCCAGGGAAGATTTGGGCCACACGCGGAAAAATATCAACATTGTTGCTGTCACTGAACAATTAATAAAAGGTCAGAAAATGCCTCACTCTAATAGAAATTAACCATAGCAACATTGTTAATTGTGTTTTTGGATTCTCAACGTAACTGACAGAAGGATATTAGTTTAAGGGGAACAATTCCTCGCGAATGAGGAATTGTTTTTACAGGCTGGTAGCAGAAAACGTGCTATCAGCCTGTTTCATTTTATATGTAATTTAGAAAAAAATGGTTTTATTATAATTGCTTGCAGGAATTTAGAATCCGGCGTTGAAGAATAAGCCATAGAAATAATTTATATCATATGAATAATATTTATATGATATAATTCTGCCTTTCAAATATTTTAAGGAGCGTGAATGATTGCAATGGAAAAGATTACATTGACCATAAACGGTCAACCTGTGCAAACGTCTAAGGGGGCCACGGTATGGGAGGCTGCCCGTGACGCTGGTATCTATATTCCAACTTTATGCCACCTTGCCGATTTAACTCCTGAAGGTGCCTGCCGCATCTGTGTCGTTCAAGTCGAAGGGGCGCGGGGTTTAGTGACGGCCTGTACTTATCCTGTATCAGAAGGAATGGTTGTGCGCACCAACTCTGATGCTATTCGCGAAGCCAGAAAAAGTGTAGTTGAATTATTGTTGGCCAGTCATCCGCAGGAATGCCTTACTTGTCAAAGAAACCAAAATTGTGAATTACAGACTTTGGCAATTAGACTTGGTGTTACGGAAATCCCGTATAAGGGTGAGAAGCGCCAATTTGCGATTGATGACAGCAATCCTTTCATTATAAGAGACAATAATAAGTGTATTTTATGCGGGCGCTGTGTCCGTGTTTGCCAGGAAATGCAGTGTTGTAATACTTTGGATTGGACAGAACGCGGGTTTAATTCCAAGATTGCTCCGGCCTTTGATGATCCGATTGTTGAAACATCCAGCTGTATTTTTTGTGGTACCTGCGTGTCGGCTTGTCCGGTAGGCGCTTTAACTGAAAAGCCGATGCATGGCAAAGGAACGCCTGATAAAAAAGTCAAAACGACCTGCCCCTTCTGCGGCGTCGGCTGCAATTATGATCTTAATGTTAAAGACGGTAAAGTAATTGGCGTTACTTCCAATCGGACCAGTGTGGTCAATGGCCGGCTTACTTGTGTAAAAGGCCGCTTTGGCACTGATTATGTTCATAGTCCGGAACGGCTGACTACTCCGCTAATCAAGAAAAACGGTGAATTTGTGGAAGCGTCCTGGGATGAAGCACTTGATTTGGTTGCTACAAAGTTTAATGAAATTAAAAATAAATATGGCAGTGACGCTTTAGCTGCTATTAGTTCAGCCCGCTGCGTCAATGAAGATAACTTTATTATGCAAAAATTTATGCGTGCAGTAATCGGCACAAACAATGTCGACCATTGCGCCCGGGTTTGCCATGCTCCCACTGTTGCCGGTTTGGCTGCTTCATTTGGTTCCGGGGCAATGACGAATTCGATTGGTGAAGTAACTGACGACAAAGTAATTTTTTTAATCGGCGGCAACCCAAC
>JAEYSJ010000088.1 GCA_023434855.1 Bacillota bacterium
CAATCGCTATGCAAAGGTAGTGGCATTCCCCAGCCGCATCACCTTCTTAACGCCAAAGGACATACGGGAGTTCCAAGGGCTGATAACGGTAAAGACTCAAGACGGAAAACTGCTGCTCAAAGATACCGTTACGGCAACCGGAACAACAACCCCTGGGAAAGTAGTCGATATGAGCTGGAGCAAAGAGGTTAATATGTTCAGCCAAGCCGATAATCTGATGTTCAATACTCCAGCTGAGCAATTGGTTATATCGATGGAGTTTCAACGGCTCAAGTTCTCTGATGGGACTGAGTTGAAGATATTGGATAAGCTGCCTTAAGAGGGAAGATTGGTGTTAATTTATAATAGATAACCCCAGCGAGATGGCTAGGCTTAATTATTTATTTCGCGTATTCTTACTTTTTTAATGATTTAATATAGAATTTCCGCTAGATACTGATGCCGCGATGGAATCGTGATACGCCTCAATCCAATATGCTTTTGTAGGGGCTCTCTTTAGGTTGAAAAAAGCCATATTAGTGAATTATTACAACATATTCTGCACTTTATTTAAGAATTGCAGGATATTTATGCTTTTTTTGGAATGTGTAATAGAGATAGATCGTTCTGTAAAAGTATTATTTTTAGTAAGGTATTATACGGTTGATTGTGTAATTAAGATTCTAGGTTTTGTATAGCGTTGCTTATAAATAGGAAAGTGCTGGAGGATTTTCTATGACAATGCCAACTTATAAAGATATTATGCTGCCTTTTTTGCAGCAGTTGTACGATGGTCAAGTGCATACACTAAAAGAACTTCACAGGGTGCTGGCTGATGTAATGAAGTTAAGTGAAGAAGAACGTATTCGTCAACTGCCTTCCGGCTCACAGTCTATTTTTTACAATCGTGTAGGATGGGCTCGCACGTACTTAAAGAAAGCGTTGCTCATTGAAGCGGTAGCATCTGGACAGTTTCGGATTACAGAACGCGGACGAGCTGTACTACAGCAAAAGCCTCATAAAATTGATAAACATTTACTAAGTCAATTTCCCGAATTTAGAGAGTTCAAGCAACAATCGAAGATAATCGACGAAGCTGCTGTAATCACAGATGAAGCCGATAAAACACCGCGAGAGATGCTCGATAACTATTACCAGGAACTGAGAAACGCTCTGGCAGATGAACTTTTACAGTATATTGCCGATCAATCGCCTGCATTTTTTGAGCATTTGGTGCTCGATTTACTGTTGAAAATGGGCTATGGTGGATCGCGGGAAGATGCAGCCCAGGTTGTTGGAAAATCAGGTGATGAAGGGATAGACGGGATTATAAAAGAAGACCGCTTAGGCCTAGACGTGATCTATGTGCAGGCTAAACGGTGGAAAAATTCTGTTGGAAGCCCGGAAATTCAAGGATTTATTGGTGCATTGCAACTAAAGGGCGCTCATAAAGGAATCTTTATTACTACTTCAACTTTTACAGCAGCGGCACGCAATATAGTCACAAGAGTAGGCAACCGAATCGTATTAATTGATGGAATACAATTAGCTCAACTGATGATTGACTATGGGGTGGGCGTTGCTACCGAGATCACATATGAAATTAAACGAATTGATTCTGATTATTTTATAGAAGAGTAGTTACTAAAGACAAATAATTTAGAAGTCACCCCCGCTATTAGTCATAGATGGAGGTGACTTTTTTTACTGGAACAAGACGTTAAATTTATATCATAACTACTGTTATAGCTATTGCAAAAAGCACAGTGTTATGGAAAGGGTTTTACTATAGAAAAGTCAAATACTAAGAGTGCAATCATTACTAATGCTTATATTACAAATAGTTAGATCGAAAGGGTTTGAGCCAGTGTTAACAGGAGAAGTACGTAACAAAGTTGATAAAATATGGACTGATATTTGGGCTGGAGGCATTACTAATCCATTGACGGTCATTGAACAGCTTACCTATTTGATGTTTATCCGTTCTCTTGACGAAAAAGAGCTGGAGAATGAAAGCTTCGAGGCGGTAAGCGGGGCAACCCTGCCGAAAATATTTCCTCAGGATGCCGATGGACAAGCAATGCGCTGGAGCCAGTTTAAGCATAAAGATTCCCGCGAAATGTACGATATTGTCGGAAATAAAGTGTTTCCCTTTATTAAGGCAATGAACGGCGAAAACAGCTCAGCGTTTTCCCGTTATATGATGGATGCCATGTTTTTTATTCCGACACCCCAAGTATTGCAGAAGATTGTCACAGGTCTGGATGAGCTTTATGAACATGACATTAAGGATCTTGATACACAGGGCGATTTATATGAATACATGTTGGGAAAACTGGCGACGGCCGGACAAAATGGGCAGTTCCGGACACCTAAGCATATTCGCGATATGATGGTCAGGCTGGTCAACCCCATGCCTGATGATAAAATTGCCGACCCGGCCTGCGGTACAGCGGGTTTCCTGGTATCTGCGGCGGAGTATATTCGCGGAAAGTATGAAGCCGAAATGACTGCTGAGCATTGGGGGCATTTCGCCGGTGATATGTTCAGTGGTTATGATACTGATCGAACCATGCTGCGTATCTCGGCCATGAACCTCATGCTGCATTCCATTACACAGCCAGATATCGATTATGTAGACAGTGTTTCGAAAAGCAATACCATTGCTGAGAAATTTGATGTTATTCTGGCCAATCCACCGTTTACCGGGACGGTAGATGCAGAAAGCATTCATGACAATCTAAAGGCGGTCTGTGATACTAAAAAGACCGAGCTGCTATTTGTGGCGCTTTTTCTTCGAATGCTGAAAAAGGGTGGCCGCTGTGCTTGTATTGTACCTGATGGAGTACTCTTCGGTACAACCAAGGCGCACAAAGCGCTGCGTAAAGAACTGGTGGAAAATCATCACCTGCGGGCCGTGATCTCCATGCCATCCGGGGTATTTAAGCCTTATGCCGGGGTTTCGACAGCCATTATCGTGTTCACGAAGAC
>JAEYSJ010000193.1 GCA_023434855.1 Bacillota bacterium
GAGCTAATCTTCGGTATAGACAGTGCAACCACTGTGAGCGGCGAACAAACGGTGGCGAGCGGCGGTATTGCAAGGGCGGCTACGGTAATGAATGGCGGGACTCAAACGATTGCAAGTTCCGGTTACGCCGCCGGTACAACCGTCTTCGGTGGCGCACAGATTGTACAAAGCGGTGGCACGGCAGTGGCGACAACAGTGACAAGCGGGATGCAACTTGTATCAAGTGGGGCCATAGTAAGTAATACTACTACCACTTCCGGCGGAACGATCTGTTTATTGTCAGGGGCACAATTAACCGGTTCTACTTACTTAAATAGTGGTGAAATCGTTCTGGGATTCTCAAGCGGTAGCTGCACCATTGATGACCTCAGTCTTTTAAACAATGCGACCGTCAGATTGGCTAATGGCACAACAGTAGGAAATCAACTGGCGGTTGCAAATCTCAGCGGTTCAGGCAATTTTGTCATCAACACCGATGTTGCTAACAATAAGGCTGATACAATCACCGTAAACAATGTATCCGGTAAGATCAACGATACCATTCAGGTCAAATTTGATCCGGCTTTTTCAAGTGGTAAAGGCGTTAATGGCAATGCCACCTTTGCTATCGTATCCAACGGCCACGCTGTCTTTACCGCTAAACCCACGGAATGTGGCGCGTATACCTTCACCCCGGTCATTACAGAAACGACAACAGGTTCGGTGACCAGCTGGGCGGTAACATCACTTGTCGTAGGTGCAAGCGAAACATTGTATACAGGCGCCGACGTCCAAGGTGGAATTATAGCCTTATGGCGTAACGAAAGCAACAACATTAACAGGCGGATGGGTGAATTACGTAACGGCGGTGGCCAAGAGGGGGAATGGCTTCGTGTATATAGCGGTCAGGATAAGCTCACCGACAACTATGGACGCAATTATAAAGAAACCTACACAGCTATTCAAGGCGGCTATGATACAAGAAACCGCGTACAGAACGGCACGATCTTCAGGGGTTACGCAATGGGTTATTTGGGAGGCAATGTTAGCTTAACGACGGGGGACGGCAACAGCAGTATTGCCACTGTCGGCGTATACAGGAGTTGGCTGGGTGACGACGGGCATTTTCTTGACTGTATTGTCAAACAGGGCCGACTGAATAATAGTTACACAAGCTATTTGAACAATAGCTCCAATACAAAGGTTAATGGCAATTATAAAATGTTGGGTACCAGCATATCTGCGGAATATGGTTATCGTAAACAAATGCGGAATAGCTGGTATCTGGAACCGCAGGCGGAATTGATTTTAAGTCATATCACCGGAGTGGACTATATTACAAGTGACGCAACGGCAGTTCATAACCAAGGTATCAACTCTCTTTTGGGTCGTCTTGGAATGGCTTTGGGACGCAACTACGGCACAGGCACGCTATATATACAGACTTCGGTGGTGCGAGAATTCAGGGCTGACTCTCAGGTGACTATGTTAACAGATGGTTTACCGGCAGTTTCGCTGATGCAAAGTTTTAAAGATACCTGGATCGAATTTGCTTTCGGGTGGACAATGGAGTTGAAGAAAAAAACAAACAGTTATTTCGAAGTCAGCAAGACCACTGGCAAACAAGTAGAGACACCCTGGCAGGTTAATGCCGGGGTGAGGTGGAGTTTTTAATACTTAATCAATCCGATAGGCTGTCATGGTGCTCCTGTGAGCATAAAGAAAGATGCTAAAAAAATTTAGCATCTTTCTTTATGTATAGATGAACGCTTAAGTTTGTCTGGTTTTTTATTTCGTGGGCGATAAGGCTAGGTTCTACAGATAATTCGGTTATATAGATCTACAGCATATAAATGGATACGCCTTGCCAATGATTGATAAATATTGGCTTAAGGTACTAAAGATTTAATGCTGGCATTTAATGCAGCAATACTATTTGTAATCAGGATGATATTAGCTAAATTAGCAACCGGATTTACCGATTCTTCCTCAAGAATTTCTTGTAATACCAGCATTGAGAATACTGCGATGGTGTTTCCGGCAGTTGCAGCTCCTGTGGAAAATGCAGCTAATTGTTCCGCTCTTTCTTCTAAACATTCTACGTTAATCGTCCCAGTTGTACTAAAGCATTTATTTGAAGATAGCAATTTTTTCACAATTCTCGCCTGCTTTCATAGTTTTTTCTAATATATTCGTTCGATGCGTAGGGTGACACACAGGCGGCTTAATTTTCATATACGATGTGCTATCTAGAGTAAAGTGCTAAGATTGCGACGACAAAAGTATGGTCTTTGTAGACGGAGCACCAGGGGATAAAAATGTTAAATAATTGTTAATAATGTTCATTTAAGAAGGAATAGAAGATATTATGTCGAATTTTAAAAAATAAATTGGAATCTTATACCAAAAATTTAATCAGCAAGCCTTCTAAAAAATAAGGATGCAAAGCCATGGGTCGAAAAACGTTTGGTTAATGACTGTCGGGTTGATTGAGTTTGTGAATGCCTCGGCAGTTTTTTTATTTTATATCAGTCGTGAAGACTAAATGAGTACTTTGATTTTAATTTAATGTAGAGGAGAGGATTTATATGAGTAACAGTTTAAATACTGTAACTTTTTCTGCAAAATTATCGCACCCTATTCATTATTCAGGTAACAAGGATTCTGCTAATAATATAAATGGTTTAAAGATTAGCGACATTCTTGATATCAATCTCCTACAGCAATTCCAAGATGATTTCGCAAGAGGATTTAACTTAGCCAGTGTAACAGTTGATCTTGATGGCATTCCAGTTACCAAACCGAGTTGCTACACTAGATTTTGTGAGGACTACACGCATTCAACCGAATGTGGTGATAAACGTTGTGCGCAAGCACATCGCAAAGGCGGCGAGGAGGCTGCCCGTTTGGGAAAACCATATATATTTGAATGCCATGCCGGATTAATCGATTTTGCAGCACCCATTATCGTAGAAGGACAACAGATTGGCACTATATTAGGGGGACAAATTTTAGCCAATAGTCCGGAAGAAGAAAAATATCGTAAAATTGCTGCTGACATTGGTGTCGATGCAGATGGATATGTTAAAGCAGTTCAGGAAGTAGCCAGATTACCCAGGCAAATTATAGAGACAGCAGCCAATTTCCTTTTTATTATTGTGAATAACATGTCAAAAACAGCTTATCAACAAAAACAACTAAAATCATTGATCCATCAGCTTAGTGATGATGTAAGTCATATATCTGCGTCGATGGAGGAATTAGCAGCATCAGCTTCTAATGTCATCAATACGCAAAACAATCTAAATAGTGAAATACAAACTGTTAACACAATGGCCGGGAATATTAATGATGTTATGAATTTTATAAAAAATATCTCTGATGAGACTCATATGTTGGGACTGAATGCTGCTATTGAGTCAGCCAGGGCAGGCAGTGCCGGAGCCGGATTTGCGGTTGTAGCACAACAAATCAGAAAACTTTCAGCTGATTCCAAAGAAACAGTTGGCAAAATTAAGGAGTTTACCAAGGGTATACAAAATTCCGTAAATAAAACAGTTGGAATGGGAAGCGAAACAACAGAAATAGTAGAACAACAGTCAATAGCTATACAGACAGTAAACAATAATCTTCAGGAAATATCGAATTTTACTAGTCAATTGGATGATTTGATAAATAAAATGTAAACGATCTACATTGTAATACTAGGCAAAGCATTTTATATAAATGAAAAAACCATCGTCACAATGACGATGGTTTTTAAGTAAGATGCTTATGAACATGAACTGGATTCTTCTCCTATGCAGAAAAAGAGAAGAATAATTATAATGAAAATAAAAAAGAACCCAAATCCACCACGCCCGCAGCTACCCCCGAAACCCATGTTAATTCCTCCTCTTCCAATATGTTTTTTATTTCAGGGTCATTGTATCCTATGCCGGTACAGATGATTTTGCTATTGCGAGGTTAAAAAGAAAGTTGAACCGGTTTGACGTGAATATTATAAACAAGGAAAGCCAGCATCTACGCACTTTTTGCGAATTGCTGGCTATTTTTTGCATTTATGCAGTTTATATATAATTGCCATTTTGTACATAATAAATGTTAAAATCCTTTATTACTTTCGGTTGCTAATTTTTCGGGGGGACTATGATTCTAAATACTGAACAACTGCGTCAAAAAGCGCATGAACTTGCTCTGACTCACGACCCTTATGTGAGACACTGGCCATCAAACCGCATGTGGCGGGAATTTTATGCTGATGTTAATAAATTACGCGCGTTTATCCGTTTCCTGCGGGACAGCAATACAAGCTGTTCGCAGCCCGCAGAAGAATGGCTTTTGGACCATGCTGAATTCATCGAAGAACAGGTGTTGGTTATCCGGCAGCAGCTTTCCGGTACCTTCTTACAGAATTTGCCCAACTTGCGCAGGACCGGCAAGAAAAGGATACTGTCTGCCTGTGCCGATTACATTGCGCATGTAGATGGGAATTTGGAGGAGAACTCGCTCATCTCGTATCTCAATTTTTATCAGGAAGTATCCGTTCTGACCATTGCGGAGGCCTGGGCAGTCCCGCTTATCCTGCGTATCGCCTTGATTCGGCAATTGGCCGAAGTCATGGAACTGGTTCGCGAACGGCGGGAGGTGTGTACGTCAGTCGAAAAGCTGCTGGCACGTATAGAGAATTCGAAGTTAAATCCGGAAGTGCTAAAGGCTGTCCTTGAAGAAGCCGACCAGGATGTGCCGCTTTCAGGCGCAGCCGTAGTTTATCTGTCCAGGCGACTGCGGGAGTGGGCGGATGATGCGGAAACAGTACGGGAATGGCTGATGTGCAAAGTTGAAAATGGCACTGACAGTCTTGATCAAATTGTCTCTTATGAATATCAGCTTCAGGCCGCTTATCAAGTGTCTGCAGGTAATCTTATCGGCAGTCTGCGCAAACTTTCCCGTTTGGATTGGAATGAACCCTTTGAGCAGATTTGCATAGTCGAGCACACACTGCGCGGTGAAAGCGCAGGTATGTATCCGTTTCTTGATTTTTCAAGCCATGACGTGCTGCGCAAGCGGGTTGAGCAATTGGCCGGCCGCCTGCGTGTGCCGGAAAATCTGGTGGCGCAGCAAGCAGTCGATCTTGCGGCGAAGGAATATGAGCAGGCATGTGCTCTGCAGGCAAAGACAGGTGATACTGCCGGCGATCCGGCAAAAACAAAAGAACTGCCACACCAGGTATTTGCCGCATACTACCTGTTAGAAGCAGGCGGTGTCAAGAGATTGTGGCAAGCGTTAAAAATATGCGGCTCTCCCCGGTATTCGCCGGAAACAGAAATTGTGTGCCGCGCCACCGGCACATATTTTACTGTCCTGACCGGATTGTTTGCGGTCGCCCTTTTCGGTTTTGCCGGGTGGATCGCCACAGGTACAAGCTTTACCATTGCTCAGTGGGTGACGGTTTTACTTGTATTGTCGTTGCCGGCCAGCGAGTGGGCCATTACAGCGTTACACTGGCTTATCGAGTGCGCCCGAAAGCCGCGGCCGCTGCTCCGTTACGATTTTTCGCGTGGAATTCCCTTTGAAGCGACCACAATGGTTGTTATCCCTGTCATCTGGTCCACAGCTAAAGAGGTGCAGGAGTTGGCCAACCGGCTGGAACTGCATTACTTAGCCAACCGCGACGCAAATATCCACTTTGCCCTCCTAGGTGATTTTGCTGACGCAGACGCGGAGAAATTGCCGGCAGATGCCGCTGTTCTTGCAGCCGCGCAGGCAAGTATTGAAGCATTAAACCGTACATATTCCCGCCCGGGCGGGAATACCTTCCACCTCTTTCAGCGCCGTAGGCTGTGGAATTCGTCCGAAGGTGTGTGGATGGGGTGGGAGCGTAAGCGGGGTAAATTGGTCGAATTTGTTGAACTGCTTAAAGGACGGAGTGATACGACTTACGATCATGTAGTTGGCGAGAGAATGGTTTTGCCGCGTATCCGTTACATCATCACCTTGGATGCAGATACGCAACTGCCGTTGGGAAGCGCGCAGCGGATGATCGGTACCATGCATTTACCATATAACCGGCCGCAGTTAAATTCTACGCGGACACGGGTCATTGCCGGATACGGCGTATTGCAGCCGCGTGTCGGTATTAGCCACAGCGCAGCCTTACGTTCCCGGTTCGCTTATCTATGGTCGGCGGAGCCGGGAATTGATCCATATGTTTTTGCTGCTTCCGACCCGTACCAGGATGGGCTGGGGCAGGGCATTTTTACGGGAAAGGGTATATTCGATGTTGACGCATTTGCGGCAGTATTATGTGAACGCATACCAGAAAACCGGGTGCTTAGTCATGATTTGCTGGAAGGCGGATTTTTGCGCGCCGGACTGCTGTCGGATATCGAATTAATTGATGAACATCCATTTACCTTCAGTGCTTATCAAATGAGAACACACCGTTGGGTGCGCGGCGACTGGCAGCTTATTCCATGGCTGTTCCGCCATGTCCGCGACCGGCGGGGAACGCCTTTGCCTGTTGATTTATCCTCTCTCTCCCGTTGGCAGATGATCGATAATTTGCGGCGCAGTTTACTGCCACCGGCGCAGTTTGCAATACTGCTGCTTGGCTTAACCATTTTACCCGGTTCTTCCGGCCGCTGGCTTACTTTGGTGTTCACTACCTTATTTTTGCCGTTGCTTCGCCAATTGGCGGCGATCAGGTGGACTATTTGGCGTCCACGGAGTCTTTTGCGTACAGCCGGTCAGGTTCTGGTAAACGTGATGACACTGCCATTTCAAAGTGTGCTGCTCTTAGACGCAATCATTCGAACTATTTACCGCGTATTTGTGTCGAAACGCCATTTGCTCGCCTGGGTCAGCGCTGCGGAAGTTGAACGCCGCAACCGGGGCGGGCAATACCCTGCACTGCTGGGAATGTATAGAGGTTATGCGCTGGTTATCCTCTTTGCGCTAGCCACAGCGGTCAATGCTGTGGCGGCATTCAGATGGACAGGGGGGGCACTTTGCACTTTATGGGCTATTGCTCCCCTGGCAGTTCGTTGGCTGAACCGGCCCGTGCATCAGCCCGAGGGCCCGTTTGCAGCGCCGGAGAAGGAAGAACTACGCAAACTGTCGGCACAGATTTGGCTGTTCTTCGAGGACTATGTTACAGAAGCGGAGCATTGGCTGCCGCCTGACAACGTTCAACTGGAGCCGCCCAACGGGATTGCCCACCGCACTTCCCCCACCAACATCGGGCTTTACCTCACCTGTGTGCTGGCCGCAAGGGATTTGGGGTTTATCGATACTCCTGCTTTGATTGAGCGTTTGGAGCGCACCATCAGTACAGTGGAGTACCTGGATAAATGGCAAGGCCATCTTTACAACTGGTATGACACGGTCACCCTTAAGCCGCTGCCGCCGCTGTACGTGTCAACGGTAGATTCAGGTAACTTCGTCGGCTGCTTGCTGACTGTCAAAGAAGGGGTGGCAGAATGGTGCAGGTCGGACCGCGAAAGGTACGGACAGCCCGATTCTGATCAAATTTGCGATAAGGCGGCAGAAGTTCCGGATGTTGCTTTTGCTCACGAATTAGCGCCTGCACTGAACGACGAAGCCGCAGGGAAAATAAAAAAACTACGCAACAATGTCCGGGAGGAATGGTTGTTACGCGGGCAAAATTTGATCAACCGATTAGAGGTGCTGATTAACGAGACAAACTTTGGCCCTCTTTACGACCATAAGGCTAAATTATTCCACCTGGGCTACCATGCAGGATTGGGGAAATCTGATCCGATTTTGTATGACCTGCTGGCGTCAGAGGCAAGGGAGTCAAGTTTTATCGCCATTGCGCTGGGCCAGGTATCTGTAGCGCACTGGCATGCCCTCGGGCGGACAATGGTCAGGGTAGGGCGAAGGGTTACGCTGCTCTCCTGGTCCGGGACAATGTTTGAATATTTAATGCCCTGGCTCTTTATGCGTACCTATCGGAATACTATCTGGGACAGCACCTACCGTGCAGTGGTCCGGCGACAAATTCAATACGCACACCAGCGGGGAGTACCGTTTGGTATCTCGGAATCCGGCTACTATGCTTTTGATTATCAGATGAATTATCAATACAGAGCGTTTGGTGTTCCCGGTCTCGGATTCAAACGCGGTCTCGAACAAGATCTGGTTGTAGCGCCCTATGCGACTATTCTTGCCCTGCCTTTTGCGAAGCGTCAAGGACTGGAGGATTTACGCAAATTAGAAGAGCTTGGTGCCAGGGGGAAATATGGCTATTTTGAAGCCGTCGATTTCACCTCTGAGCGTTTGCCAAAGAATCAGACCAGCATTGTTATTCGCAGTTTTATGGCCCATCATCAGGGGATGAGCCTGCTCGCCCTCGCCAATCTGCTGGCGCCGCAAAAAATAATTGAGCGTTTTCATCGTGACAAGCGCGTGCAGGCGGCGGAACTGCTGCTGCAAGAGCGTATTCCCGCGCGGCCGAGAATTATTAAGCATCCGGCTTTGGCACGCATACGTGCCTCTTATGTGAGACCGGCAACATCTGTCGCCTTGCGCGAATATTGCAATGTGGATACGCCTGCACCTGAAGTGTGTGTCCTGTCAAATGGCACATTCATGACCGTTGTAACCAACAGCGGCAGCGGACTCGGCCGGTACGAAGGTATTGCCGTTTCGCGCTGGCGGGAGGATCCGGTATTGGATAATCAGGGGAGTTACATGTATATTCGGGATGTTACCCGGGACGCAGTATGGTCACCGGCGTTTCAGCCGTGCCGTGTGGCATCTGCCGAACAACGGGTACAATTCGCCCTTGATAGAGCTACCTTTATGCGCGTGGACGGGCACATACAGACAAGCCTTGAAATCTGTGTGTCACCGGAATGGAATGCGGAAGTCAGGCGACTGACGCTTACAAATGCCGGAGATGAAGCACGGATCATAGAAGTAACTACGTTTCTTGAACTGGCCCTGGCACCTCCCATGGCTGATGATGCGCACCCGGCGTTCAGCAAATTGTTTATTAAAACAGCATATTCGGAAGATGCCCAATGCCTGCTGGCCCGGCGCCGGCCCCGGCGGAAAGACGAAAAGCCCTTGTGGGCGGCGCATTCGCTGCTATCCGCAGGCCAAACCCTGGGGCCGGTAGAATACGAGACAAACCGGGCCGGCTTTATTGGCCGGGGTCATACACTTGCCCTGCCGCAGGGAATCCGTTCCCGCTTGCGTGGAACGGTAGGCTCTGTGGCAGACCCCGCCTTTGTCATGCGAAGGAGGGTGAACATTGAGCCTGGTGAACAAGCACAGTTTTTTGCTGTTACTGCGGTGGCAGACACGAAGGAAGAAGCGCTGGACATTATCAGTCGCTTTTCGGGGGACCTGGCGGTGGAACGAACATTTCAACTGGCCTGGAACCGCAGTCAAATCGAACTCCGGCATTCGCATCTGACAGCCGCGGAGGC
>JAEYSJ010000219.1 GCA_023434855.1 Bacillota bacterium
TCTTTAGCCATCGACCCAACTAATCCATGAACGCTTGCATGAGCGGGATTAACTATATCACTTTTATCAATTGGCTGGGTCTGTACGGTAATTAGCGTCCATCCAAGTTTCCTGGTATCGTAACCCAAACGAAGCAGGGCTTTAATTATTCTGAAAACTTGCAGAACACCCTGGTTTTGTTCTTCAATTAACATACTATCGGTTAAGGATTCCAAATAATGGTGGGAAGCAATCCACAGAATATGATCTATTAAACCGCAAGATTTCAGTTTATTGGTTATTGCATCAATAGTATCATGGAAGTCTATTCTCAATGGGTGCGCTTGCGGATAGTACTGTTTAATAACGTTGCTGTGGTCCTGTGTTGCCTCTATAAACACAACCTTATCTGTTGGCAATGGATAAGGTTGTCCCCGTTTCAATGAAACCGAGTCCCATACCGGCGTTAGCATAACCGTGCCGTCAAGCGGTCCGCCGACAGTTTCCGGAGAAGTTACGGCAGCGGTACTGGCAGTCTGCATTTTTCCGGCAATAACGGCTGTATTTTGCTCCAGCTGGAAATGAGTCACAGCGGTTACAGCCGGATTGGTTATTGTGCTGCCGGCGGGTTTTGCCTCAGTACTGGACAGCCAATAGCTTCCCCTAGCAAAAGGATAGGTAGGTAAACTGATGCGACGGGGTTTGGGCTCACCATAGAGCTCGTTCCAGTCAATGTTCAAACCCTTAACCCATAATTCAGCTATTTTTTGTAGTTTTCCTTTTTGGATCCAGGTATGCAGTAAAACCTTGGCGTCCTCATCCGCTTCAAAGATCTCAACCCGGTCTTTACTCTTTTTTACCTGATCAGTTAGAACTCCCGACACTGGATCGTTATAAAGAAACCCTGCTAATGTTTTTAGTGCAGCCGCACGCGAATCTGCCAAAAACGCCAAACGATACTCCATCGCCTCCCTGCCAACCTGTAAAGTATAAACCATATCTACCAAATTAATGTCTTCCGATTTTTCAACAAACTTATATAGAAGGTCTGCGTAAGCTGTTAATTGTTCCCTACTTTTTGCCGACAAAACAAATATACCTGGATTGCTCGTATTAATTGTAACCTGTGTTCTTCCAGATTCAGCATCAGGAAGATATTCTTCGATGACAATATGTGCATTGGTCCCGCTAAAGCCAAAGGAACTCACAGCTGCACGCCGTGGAGTTCCTGAAGCAACTTCCCAAGGTTTCAATTTGGTATTGATGTAAAATGGGCTATTATCTAAGGAGATATGTTCATTTAGTGTTTCGTAATGAATTGTAGGCGGCAACATGCGGTGTCGCAAGGCAAGTAACACTTTTATTACCCCAGCTGCTCCTGCCGCTGTCAACAGATGTCCAATATTGCTTTTCACTGATCCCAAGGCACAATAGTTCTTCTTATTTGTAAAGAACCGAAATGATTCAGTAAGCGCTTCCACTTCGATGGGGTCACCAAGTTTTGTCCCCGTTCCATGCGCTTCCACCAGGGAAATAGTCTCCGGATTGATATTGAAACGTTGATATAGCTCTTGTTCTAAAAGAATTTGCGAATTTACACTTGGAGCGGTAATTCCATTTGTTTTTCCATCTTGATTGATCCCCCAACCGCGAATTACTCCATAAATTTGATTTTGGTCCCGCAGTGCATCAGCGAGACGTTTTAGTAAAACAACGCCAACCCCTTCCCCGGGAACAAATCCATTAGCACGCATATCAAAGGAAAAACACCGTCCATCTGGGGACAACATTCCTGCTTTACTGGTCATAATATGCATGGCCGGTCCTGCTATAACACACACTCCACCCGCTAATGCAAGATCACTTGTATGTAATTTCAAACTATTGCAAGCTTCAGCTATTGCTACCAAAGAGGAGGAACAGGCAGTCTCAATGGCCAAACTTGGCCCTTTCAAATTTAGCAAATATGAAATACGCGCTGCTAAAATTGAAGTCGCTCGTCCCATAAGACTTTGAGCATTTAAGCGTGCCTTATCAAGTGAATACCCATAATCACTTGTCATACAACCTACAAAAACACCACAACTACTTCCTGATAACATAGTAGGATTCAAGCCAGAATCTTCAATGCAGCGCCAACAATTTTCCAAAAACACCCGCTGCTGCGGATCCATCAATTCTGCTTCGGCAGGCGAAATATTAAAAAACAGCGGATCAAATTTATCGGCATCTTCCAAAACACCCATCCATTTACAATAGGTTTTACCGGAAACTTTCGGGTCTGAATCATAATATTGTTCTGTACACCATCGCAATTCGGGAATTTCAGAAATACAATTCTTACCGCAAGCTAAGTTATCCCAAAATTCAGATAAATTATTTGATTTTGGAAATTGCCCGGAAATACCGATAACGGCAATTAACGAACTATCATGCTCTAAAGAAATACCCTTCCTTGCAGCTAATAGCTCTGTACTTTGGCTTGAATCATCTGCGATTTCAGCTAGTTTACGTTGCGGAATATTATTTTCAAAGAATTCTTTGGCACATATATACTTGCAGGCATCAACCATCAATAATTCAGCAATTTTATCTACGTGACGATTCTTCCAATATTCATATTGTGTTCCCTGAACCCATTGATTAAAAGAGCCTAATGCCGGACCGCAGAATATTAGAAAATTATCTTTTTCAGACTCGTCCCCGTTAAGTGTAAGTTGGTTACAATGAGCAAAAAACCATTTGAAAATTAAAGCCATTTTAAGGCGAGGATTTTCTTTGGCTTCTGTAATCTGCTCCGGATTCTTTTCACTCTTATATTCACAAATCAAGTCCCACACTTCGGAAAATGTCCTCTTAAAATATTGGGTTTCAATTTGCTGCTTGGTAACTTGCGGAATCTCCTCAACGGAATTGTACTGCAGGAACAACTGATATAGTTTATTGGCTCGGATATGAAAATGTGTATCTTTCTTCACAACTTGTACTTTTGCACCAATTTCAAACATATCTCCGGCTATTGTAATCGCTGTATCATGAATAGAAATTGTATTTAGTAGTTCTTTAATAACGTCATTTGCTCCACTTTCGACCGTACATTGATTAATAGACCCTGTAAAAATAAAATCAGCGCCTAACATAAAGGCCGCAGCAACAGCTTCAGGGGTTCCAATGCCGCCACCACAGCCGATTAAAATTTCTTGTTGGTAATTGTATTTTTGTTTCATTTTTTCTTTTAGCAAGATAAGTGAAGGAACTAAAGAGAATGATACTCCTTGATCTGTATGTCCGCCTGAATCTGCTTCAACCGCAAGATCATCTGCCATAGGAATATACTGGGATAATTTTGCTTCTTCTTCATTAATCATGCCAGACACAAATAAGCAATTTACGATATCGATTGGCGGTGGCGATAGAAATAATTGTGCTATTTCCATACGAGAACACTTAGCAATGATTCTTCGTGGGAAAATAATTTTGTCTCCCGATTGATAAAGACCTTTGACTCTACAATATACTAATGGTAAGGTTAATGATGAATACGCAGCTGCTTCAATAACAGGGATATTATACTTTACAAATAATTCAGCATGCTGTTTTTCTTCCTCGGGATAATCTAGGTTAGAAATCAGACAGGTGCCATAGGGTTTATCCGGACTCAACAGAGATTGTATACGATAAAGATAAGTTTCTAATTCTTTCACCCCAAAACCAGCACTGCCAAAAAAACTTAACAAATTGGCTTTTCCCATCGTTATTACTAGTTGTTCAGACGCAATTCCGCGGTACATTGAACCGGCAAAATAATTCCATTTGCAGCGATACCGCTCTCGAAATACAGGATTTCCCAAATTTTCCGGTTTTAATCCCAAAGACGTGTCATTCAACAAATGATTATTTTTATCTGCATAATAATTGAGTACTTTGTCTTTATTATCTACTTTATCATGATATCTACTTGACGACGGTATTAACGAGTACTCTTTTTTAGATTGCGCAAATAAGCAGTGTGGCGCAGCTTTAATTTTTTCTAACTCTTGTTTAGCATCTTCGGGATTTATATACCCATCTTTAATTGCATTAAAAATCTCATGCAAATTCACTACTACCCCTCCCTACAATGTGTGTACAAAATAGTTGATAGCCTGCTCTATATCTAAAGTACCCTTGGATACTTTCTGAATTAATTCATCTATAGAAAAAGATGGAATTGAACTTAAAGGAGCTTGTGTCAGATTTTCTCCTTTTCCTAATTCCTTGCTTAAAAACTTAGCGAACTCATGAATGGTTGGATAATCATAGACCCTAGTTGCCGGAATAGAGACCCTATACCGTTTATTAATCTTTTGAATCCATTCCACACCGATAATCGAATCCAGGCCCATATCAATAAAATTCTTGTCGTTGTCAATGTCACTCCGATTAATATATAAGACTTCGGCCAGACCCGTAGTCAGTTCTTCCTGTAATGACTCTACTGAAATGGAAGGCTGTAAGGGAAGATGCGGCATCGTGTTTTCACCTGATTTGCGGCTTGAAACCTTGGGCCTTGTTGTTAGTCCTAACATAACGGATTGAAACAATTCTTCTGGTAACGATTGATTGGAAACTAATGCAGGATCGTCTAAATTCTTGTTTTGTTTCTTCATTTCCCTTGCCAAATATCGAGCAAATTCAGAGATACATGGATAATCATAAACCTTTGTTGCCGAAATAGAGAGCCCATACTGTTTATTGACGGTTCGAATCCATTCCACACCAATAACTGAATCTAATCCTAAATCAATAAACTTTGTATCAGACCCGATATCAGTGGGCTTCACATACAAGGCTTCTGCCAGACTTGTTTTTAGCTCTTCTTGCATCAATTCCCATGTACTGATGGTTGTTTGACCCTGATGCTCATATTTAAGTTTATCGTTATTTATGGATTGTGAAACCGGAAGGTTAACCGACGGTAATGTTATCAACTGATGATTCGCCTGTTCACTTGAAAAAAATCGTCCGTTCGGCAAAGACTCCAAGGAAATCCCCTGCGGTTTGGGGACTGTATCAGCAGATACCGCTTTACTTGTGGCTGCGGATTGTGAAGAGGCTTGGAAACAGGCCGAACTGCGTAATTGCTCAGACAATGGCTGCAGTAGCTGATGAGTTGTCATTTCTGAATTTGTTGCCGTATCCGTAATGCTAGTCTTAGTAACCCAATAACTTTCTCGTTTAAAAGGATAAGTAGGTAAACTTATGCGGCGGGGTTTGGCACTTCTATAAAGTTTATTCCAATCAAAAACTAATCCTTTAACCCAAAGCTCTACAAGTTTTGCATATTTGCCTTTAGCTATCCATACATCAATTATTTTTTCGATATCTTCGTCAGCTGTAAAAATAGCTAAAGTTTCTTTATTGCTTTTGGTCTGCCCCCGGTATAAATCTGCAATACCAGCTTCGCCATTCATATAATCCGCCAGCTTCTCGGCAAGTTCATCAATTGTCCCGACAATTACTGCTAAGCGTTCCTCCATGGCTTCGCGTCCTATTTGAAGAGTATAAGCCATGTCAGCTAAGACATTATCTGCAAATTGCTGTTCCCTTATTGCCAACAATAATTGCTGCACCTGCGCCTTCAGCCGTTCTTCATTTTTTGCCGACAAGACGATAATCGTCGGGTTTTGAGTTGTAATCCCAATTGAAGGTCGGTTCAGGTCTTGGCGTATATATTCTTCGACCACTATATGGGCATTTGCGCCTCCAGCCCCAAAGGACGAAACACCGGCTATTCTTGGATATTCCCGGCTTTCTCCCTTGATATCAACCACTGGCCGTTTCCATTCCGCAAGATCCTGCTGGACATAAAAAGGAGTATTACTAAAATCAATATTGGGATTAAGCACCTTGGAATGTAGTGAAGGCACTAGTTGGTGATATTTAAGTTGCAGTAACACCTTCGTCAGTCCGGCAATACCTGCCGCGCTCTCACAATGTCCAATATTCGACTTTGCTGAGCCGATGGCACAAAACTGCTTGTCTTGTGTGTATTCCTGGAAAGCTTTACTTAAACCAGTAATTTCGATTGGGTCTCCCAAGAAGGTACCGGTGCCGTGTGCCTCAATATAACTAACCGTTCGAGGATTAATCTCTGCTTTTTTTAATGCCCGCCTAATGATGCTGGCCTGAGCATTAGGATTAGGGATTGTGTAGCCATTGGTTTTTCCCCCGTGGTTGATTGCAGTTGCTTTGATTATTCCATAAATGTTATCCCCGTCAGCAATAGCTTTAGACAGCGGTTTCAGTAATACTGCGCCGACCCCCTCTCCAGGTACATAGCCGTCGCCTCCGTTCCCAAAGCTTTCACAGCGGCCCTTACTCGACACGAACTTACCTTGGGAAAGGAAAAGATATTTGTTAGGATGAATTGAGACATTAACACCACCGGCAATCGCAAGCTCACAGTCTCTTCTTGTTATGCCCTGACATGCTAAATGAATGGCAGTAAGCGAGGAGGAACACATAGTATTTATAGCTATACTGGGTCCATTGAAATTGCAAAAATAGGAGATCCGATTGGCTATTGATGCTGGAACGCCCCAAACAGCCGGAGTTCGACCGTGAATTATATCCTTAGCACCGTATAACTGGTACTCTTCGTACATCACGCCCACAAAAATTCCCACATTATTGCTCAAATCTCCTCCCCCGGATAAACCAAGGGTTGCTCGGGTATAGCCCGCATCCTCTAAGGTTTCATATACACACTCCAACAATAACCGTTCTTGCGGATCTATAATTTTCGCTTCCCGTGGTGAAATATTAAAAAATAAAGGGTCAAACTGGTCCACACCATCCAAAAACCCCCCCCACTTGCAATAAGCTGTCCCAGGACTGTTTTTATCCTTGTCAAAGTATTGGCGATAATCCCAACGATTTTTAGGAATTTCGGTTATACAATCCTTACCTTCCTTTAGGTTCTTCCAGAAGTCCCGGATATTTCCCGCTTGCGGATAGCGTCCGGAAAGGCCAATTATCGCAATTTCCAAAGCCCCTTCTCCCATATTTTCTCTGGCAATTGTAAAGCTTACACCGCTACGCTTGCTGATAACTGATTTACCTGGTTCAGTTACTGCTCCAGAATCGCTGGCAGTCTCCGCAGTTACTGTTGCATTATCTTCAATCCCAAACAATTCTGCTAGTCGGTCACAATAGGATTCCATGAAATATCCAACTAATTCCTGAATATTCCGGTATTCAAAAAATAAAGTTTTTGATAATGAACCAAATGTTTTTTCTAATTGACGGGTTAATTCCATAATCATAACCGAATCAATCCCGTACTTTTCCAGCGGCGCATCAGCTTCGATCCGGTTTGCTGGTAACTTAATAACTGCTGAAAGTAGCCTTATAAAATAATTTATTGCTTTTTCTTGGAGTAAATCTTGGGCAACTGCTGGCATTGTTTTCTTTTCTCCTGCTTTAACTGCCATTTGAGAACTGCGGGCAAATTGTGGATCCTTTACCAAAAATAACTGCTGCTTTATTTGTACAATATTGCCTGCAAGAACCATTACCTGATCCCGTTGTGAGGCTATACTTTGATACAAAGCCTGGATGGCGTTTGGAGTCTCAATAGCACTCATACCAAGTCTGTGCCACATCATCTTTTCGGTTTCTTTGCTAACATGCATCCCGCCCTCTTGCCATAGCGGCCAGTTAATTGACAGTGTTTGACCCTGCCGTTGCTTTGATGCCACCAGAGTGTTCCGATACCTCGCATAAGCATCCATAAAGGCATTGGCGGTGGCATAGTCGGCTTGGCCGGGGTTGCCCA
>JAEYSJ010000232.1 GCA_023434855.1 Bacillota bacterium
AGGGTAACTCGGAAAATGATCTTACGGATAACTTATCCCCTCGTGAAGGGAATCCATCTTCGGAAGCTGATGGGCGTGTCGATGGGGCCGATGGTGCCCCCCATGGAGAATTATCTGCACCGGATCGAGATCCGCAGTTTACGGCATTTTGGAATGCCTATCCGAAAAAGGCAGGGAAGCTTGAAGGGTATCAAGCATGGAGGGCATTGCTCGCCAGTGGAGTAAAGGCAAGCAACTTGATTATAGCGGCTGGTAAGTATGCATTCTTTTGCAAGGCCAATAAGGTGGAGAGCCAGTTTATCAAGTATTTGCCGAACTTCTTAGAGCAGGGAACGTATCTTGACCACATGCCTATCAATAAGCAGGAGTGTCCGCATTGCCGCGGCGTAGGCTGGGTAGATGCGGAAGAAGATGACGGGTACGGCGGTAAGAAGATGGTCATGGTGCCTTGTAAGTGCAGGGCGGTGAGTGCATGAATGAAATAATTCGAGTCTTTCCTGAAAGAAATAGTTATACGCCTGAGGATGATATGTGTTTCTTTGATAAACCAGGATTATTTATTCCGGATCACAGTGAGGTTCATGTCTGTTGCGTATTTACATGGGATATTGACCGATGCAGAGAGTTACAGTTTCAGTGGCAGGGTGCCACCACTAAGCCAGTTTTACTTGGAGGTCCAGCATTGGGTGAGGCAGGTGGTGATTTCATTCCTGGGATGTACATCCGGAAAGGGATTACTTTTACTTCGCGTGGTTGCCCGAATAATTGTGGATTTTGCTTTGTACCACAAAGAGAAGGTCCTTTGCGAGAACTGCCGATAGCCGAAGGTAATGTGATTCAAGATAATAATTTTCTGGCGTGCTCAAAAGCGCATCGAGCAAAAGTATATGAAATGCTAAAAAAACAGAAACAGGTTGAGTTTCGAGGTGGATTAGAAGCAGCACGTCTCACAGATTGGGATATTGAACAAATGCGTGGATTGCGGATAAAGAAATTGTTTTTTGCAGCTGATCATGATGCTGCAATTTCAACTATCCAGTCAGTTGCTGCTAGATGCTTGAAGGCAGGATTTAAGCGTGATAATCTGCACTGCTATGTGTTGATCGGCGATGATATGCAGAAAAATGAAAATCGATTAGTTGAAGTCTGCCAAGCAGGTATGATGCCATTTGCTCAGTTATATCAGCCGATCGTTAGAATTGAATATAGCCGTGAATGGAAGCAGTTTGCTAGGGAATGGTCCCGGCCCGCATTTTATATGGCAAAACTGGGGTTGAGAAAGAAATGCGGCTAACAGAACGGGAATTTGCACAGCTGCAGCTTGGCGGCAGAGGTAAGGCAAAAAGAGCAAATATGAGAGTGGACAAGGCCACTACGGCAGCAGATCAAAAGCTGCCAGAAAGCCAGATACAAAGCCTGATCATACAAATGCTTAGGCAGTTTGGCTGGTTCGTGGTAAAGATCCACCAGTCCCTGGGCAGCTATAAGGGAATAGCTGATCTATATGCGCTGAAAGATGGCAGGAATATTTGGATTGAGGTAAAGACGCCGCGAGGGAGGCTATCAGAGCACCAGGAGAGGTTCCGGGATGATGTGGGAGCCCACGGCGGTGAGTTTATAGTGGCGCGGGGCATTGACGATATAGAATTCTTGCTTAAAAGATAATATGTAAATTATTACCAGGAAATAAAGCGTAAGTTATTATATGACGACGTTCCGGCGCCTCGTATGAGAGGAAAACCGACTCAATTAATCAAGCGCATAAAAAAGCCCACATAAGCCAGCGCTTACTAGGTAGCAGCAGCTAAGTGGGCATAGTGGCGAATTTAAGTATTAGCGAAAATGTTCTTGTAGTGATATTCAAGAAAGCCTTTTCCAAGATCACTCCGGTAGTAGGCTGGATCAGTACCATTGTGAATATTGTTTTGATCGATATGCTTTATCTTTAGGCTTTCTGGATGAATTGCAATTGCTCCATAGTCGAACTCGGTGTGATGGAAGGGGCAGAGTATCAAGAGGTTATCTGCAATATCAGGGCCGTTGTGCGAACTGCCTAGCGGCTGCAAATGATGTCCTTCTGCGTAGCGTTTGCCGTTGGGGAGTGTTATTGTTCTTCCGCATATTTGGCAAATGTGATTATAGGACGACTTCAAATCCCGGGACATTTTTGTATCGCGTACCGTTCGGCTAACGATAGTAGAGACTTTAGCAGGCGGAGACATATCAGGGTAGGCAGGCTCATTGGCTGTCGGGAGAAAGGCTCCCTCCGGTGAAAGTGAGTAATTGTAGTTAATCATACTAGTGAAGGATGAGAATAAATCATATTCATCCTGGTTTAGTTGAAAAATATAGCCTTCTGCTACCTGGAGACGCTCTTTTTTATAGTGAACATAGAATCGGCCAGAAGTCTTTGAACTGAAAGCCTGGATTAATTGATCGTTAAATTGCTTGAAAAAGTTGCTGATTGGGACATTATTATTTACCGGTAGGAACTGAGTTAGATCAACCCTGTAATATGATTCTCTACCGCTCCATCTTTCAGCTTTTGGAGGCTCACTTGTAATAATTTCAGCTGCTGCCGTAGCTTTAGATACTCCGGCAAAACTATATTCTTTCTTGTTGTGAAGCAAGTGAATAACGATGTCTGAAGGCGAAACTTTTCTCATTGTTTCCCATGAGCGGTGACCGGCCTTATTATAAACAGGACTCCAGAGGCAAGTGCCAAACTCCCATCCATTGCCTCCGTGGACAGGATTTGTAATTTCAATAAAGACTTTTTGATCTGGAATTAGCGGTGGTAACATGGAAGCCTCCTGAAACAGTAATGTTTTATGACTCCTTCGACTTAGGAAATGTAAAATCCTGTATTGTAATGTCAATTAATGTGAGGTGAACAACAGGTGCCTAAAAAACAATACGGCGATGCACCCAGTTACGAGGCCAAACTTACCCGGGTTATGGAACGCCTGGGAGTAAAAGAATACGACTACAACTTCGATCGACACGGCTGCTGGATCCAGTTCCGGTACCGGGGCGAAATGTACCGCTTTGACCATTCTGTTGCCAAAGCCAAGGCAAGAGGTGTCAGTCTGACATATGGCTCTGATGCTTTTGCCCAGGTTGTGCTGGCGCTGGAAGACTTGGCTCGCATGGTGGAGCGAGGTATATATGATCTCAGCACATGGGTGGCCGGGCTCCGGTTTCTGCCGCCACCAGTGGATGTGCCAGCGTGCTTTAGGGCCCTTGGATTTGGGCAGATACCGGCCAGCGCCGAAGAGGTGAAAGAGCGGTACCGGACACTGGCAAAAGAAAAGCATCCCGACGGAGGTGGGGATGCGGAGGAATTTCAGCAGTTGAAAGAGGCGGCTGAGGTGGCGTTGAAGCATTTTACGGAGGGATAATCATGAAATCTAGTGACATATGTGCTGCACTTAGAGAAAGGTATAAGCAGCCAGAATGGGCTTTGTTTTTCGAAGTTGGGAGCGGAACAGGGGGAAATTGTCGGCGGCATGCGGATGCCTTGGCTATGAACATGTATCCATCGCGTGGCCTTTCAATTATCGGCTTTGAAATCAAAGTATCGAGAGGCGACTTAAAGCGGGAGTTGATCAATCCGGACAAAGCCGAGGAAATTGCCCAGTTTTGCGATGAATGGTATCTGGTTGTACCGAAAGGACTAATCAAGGAAGAGGACCTAATTCCGGCTACGTGGGGCGTGATTGAGTGCAATGACGGCACGCTGCGCATATCGAAAAAAGCAGAACGAATGAATGCCAAGATTGTCACGAAAGAATTTATGGCGGCCGTTCTTCGCTGCGCAGGGAGGGTTGATGAGGCAACACTGCAGGAAGAACGGGACAAGGCATATCGGGAATATCGTGAAAGTTACGATCGCCGATTGGAGGATGAGGTTCAAAGAAGAACTAAACGATTCGAAGAACTTAACCAGCAATTGGCTGACTTCGAAAAAGCCACAGGCAAGAGTATTACTGCTTATACAGATGTTGAAGGGTTGGCAGAAAATATCAAACTGGCAGAGAATATCGAGGTGCTACACCGGCGATATGGTGGCCTACAAACGATTCGTGGCATGATGGAAGATTTTCTGCAAAAGACTAACAAAATTGTTGCTGTGGAGGCCGCATCATGAAAGCCATAACAATCCTGCAGCCGTGGGCAAGCCTTATTGCCTGTGGTGCCAAGAAGATAGAGACAAGAAGCTGGTCAACGAAATACCGGGGGCCGCTGGCAATTCACGCAGGACGGACCGTACCGAGTATGGATTTTTTTACTCCGAGAGTGGAGGCGTCATTGTGGAATGAAGATACACCGTTTGGCAAGGTGATCGCGATAGCTGAGCTGGTTGATTGTGTGGAAATGACCATCGAGAGGATAACTGCATGGAGAGATACATACGGATACGATGAGATTGCGTTTGGCCACTTTGAGCCAGGGCGCTACGCATGGATATTAGCTAATGTGCGGCGGGTTGAGCCGGTACCAGCAAAGGGCCGGCAGCGGCTTTGGGAGTGGAATGAATAATGGTATAATTTAGAAAAAAAGATATCTGGAGGAATAAGAGCATGAATGGTGCCATATTAGATCCGACAGGGATGTACAGATATTCACTTTGGCGTACAGTAGGAAATAATAATAAAAAGGCTGCTTTCATTATGCTCAATCCAAGCACTGCAGACGAAAAAATTGATGATACTACGCTTAAAAAGTGTATGTATTACGCTAAAACGTGGGGGTTTGGGAAGTTAGAAGTTGTTAATTTATTTGCCTTAAGGTCAACTGATCCAGCAAATCTTAAATTGTCAGTAGATCCTATAGGACCGGAAAATGATATTTATTTGCATGCGGCTGTAAAGTCTGCTGATCGAGTTTTTGCAGCATGGGGCGAGAAGGGGATTTTGCTGGGACGCGATAAAACAGTATTATCAATGTTCCCTCACACATCGATATATGCACTTAAAATGACGACAAAGGGCCAGCCAAGGCATCCGCTATATCTGCCAAATAACATCCAACCATTTTTATTTAAATAGAAAAAGGGCGGCATAGACCGCCCTATAACCCATTGTCGGGAGGGATTAGCATGAGTCAAGTTGTAGAAATTAAATCCCAAATACGAAATGAAAACCAAGTAGCCGGGAACTGGCTTATCCATTACCGAGCAAGAAAGCGCAGTCATGATGAACAACGGCAAGAAATTACTGCAGGTACCCGTGAACGTGATGAGAATGTTGGCGGTGGCCGCCCGTCGCTCCCTGGGAAGCCGGTTGAAAGTATGGCCTGCAAGTTGGACGAACACGATACGAGCAATACGGCTAAATGGCTGCAGACTGTCGAGGATGTAAAGTCGATAGTCGGGCCAAAGAAAAGACAACTGCTTGAGTTGCGGCAGGAGTGCCGGTTTTACATATCTCCGGATGGCGGCCGACCAGGATGGATCGCACCAGTACAGCAGCGATTTAGTGAAATAACCGGATGGTGCCCAGCTGAAAGCAAAATAAAAGAAATGTGGTATGATGTAGTTTGGCTGACAGTTAGGGTGGCAACTATACGAGGATGTAAATTTTAGTTTTAGAGGGGGGCTAAAACCCCCTTGATTCTGTAGTAATATGGTATTGTGCTTTAGATATGAGAAAGGCCGCCGGGTGGCGGTCTTTATATTTGCAGGAAATTGTTTCCTTTTGTCGAATCGTTAGCGAAAAAAGGGGGAGTTATACTGTGCTTATTTGGAAAGGGTATGGAATATTAGTATTAATTATCGCATTTTTAATCAATTTACTATTTAATTTTGTGTTGGATGCGACATTCTATAAAGGGTTTTATGTAGCTCATAAATGGCCGGCTTCTGTAGCAATGTGTTTATCTGCAATTATAATTTGGTTCTTAGGCAAACGTTTAAATAAAGATAACGAAAGAATACTAGTTGATTCGAAAACCGGAGAAACAGTTAAGTTAACAAAAACGCATAGTCTGTTTTGGATTAAGATGGAATATTGGGCACCGATTATGCTTGCTTTAACTATATGGCAATTTGTAGATTCCAGTCTATAAGGATGAGCTAATGAAGCCAATACAAATCATTGATCGTGTCGGTTATATTGCATTCGCTAACTTTCTCTTATTTATGATTATAAGTATAATCGTTGGTGGAGATGCATTGAACGGTTTTGAAAAAGACGGAGAATATTTTGTTTCTGATCAAGGCAAGTATACTGAAGTTGATATCTTTACCTGGTATTTGAGCAGAACGTTAGGCCTGGGTGCTTTGGTATTTATACCATTGGCGATTACTTTGAAGTTAAGTCATTACTTATACAGCTTGCTCCGACGAATTTATGAGCTGATTAGAAACACCTTAATGAAATAGAGAAAGACCAGCAGAGTTTTGTCGAACGAAACTTATTATCCTCAAAAAGGAGCTAAGAAATGCAACAACCAAATATAAGTATTCCGGTTAAGGTAGAGTTTCAAGACTATAAAATATTCATTTAGGATAATCATAGAGTATAACGGAGGAATTATGAATAGAATTCGATTTATTACAATGCTAACTTTCTTAGCATTTGCTATTTCCTTGCCGATATTGGCAATAGCTGAAAAGGAATCCGATTTTGACTTCCTCGATAAACATAAAGATACAACAGTAACAGAGGGAAAACTCATTAATTCTTTTATTTATTACCCACCGGAAATTAAAGAGTAATATTCAGGTCAAACGTTTTTAATTAAACTGCGCATCCTTGTTTCAAAGTATGGAAGCGTTAAAGAAGTCAGTGTTAAGGAAGGTTCAGGATATAGTGACTTAGATGATGTTATTGTTGAATCGGCTAGAAACTTTGTTTTTACTCCAACCATTGTAAATGATAGACGTATTAGTGGATTAGGCATAGTACGATTAGATATTACTGTGCCTGAGAACATAAAAAATAATGCAGAATCGGAAAATACACCATGATATATGAAATGTTAGCTAAAGGATTTATGCGACATAGTGTTATATATATCTATCATGCTATTTAAATGTTACGGAAACAAAATGACTACATTTTTTTGACTTTAGCTGTGTTAAGATGATAGCGTGAAAAGTAGAAGCTGCTCTGTTAAAGAGCCGGCTTTTTCACTACAAAAGAAATAATTTTGGAATCCATTATATGTAGGGTGAAATAATGTATAATTTAACGACTTCACTTCCTTGGTTTTTTTGGTTTATTTGGGGATTTGCTGGGATAGCTGTATTATTAAAATATGCAATTTGGCCACGGAAGCATACACCTCCGATTCCTTTTATGTGGAAAGTCTCGTGGACTATTAGCCTGTTTACGTCTATTCTTGTAATAGCAAGTAGTTTTATTGATGGTACTGGTCTTTATGCAGAATATGAGCATTATATCGGAATGGCAACGGCACCAGCGGTACTAGGGCTCTTTTTAACCCTGTTTGTAGGGGGCTTTCAAATAAGCATGCGACCGGACTTTGACCCTATTAAAAGGAGAACGACGCATATTCAGCTTATAGTGTGCATCGTGTGTATAATAATTTTAATGTGTTTAATGGGGCCGTTCGTATGGGAGCGGTATTATAGACTATAGCCTACTTCTAAGTGTTATGGTATAGGTTTATAAGAGGGCTGCATGGAGGTGCCTTTAATAGTATAGTCAGTCAAATTTTATTAACTGGAGGTTGTCATGCTTAGTACTGGAGATGCCTTTTTATATGCATTTAGTGAAATTCGAAATCGACCACAATTTTGGATTTTTACAGCTTTACTTTATGTATTATTAGGTAGTATTCGAGATGCTTTCCCGAAAGATGCAATTCTAGAAATCGCAATACTGATTAGTGAAACCTTTTTAAATATTACTGTTGCTATAGCAGCACTAAAAGGAATAGGCAATAAAGAATATAACTTGGTAGATATATTTCCTAAACCCAAAATATTTTTAAAGGCGTTTCTTCTTTATACTTTAATTGGTGCTTTAGGTGGAATAGTCTTGGTGGTACCAACGCTGTTGATTTTTTTATCGTTGTCTTTTAAAGGACTATCCACTACTCTTATTAGTTCATTGATTTTGGTGATAATGTTTTTAATACTATTGCTTATGTTTGTTAAATTATTTTTCACACAATATTATTTACTCGATAAACAAACAACAATATGGCAAACATTAAAAGAGTCGTGGAAAGATTGCAATTTTAAAGTTGTTTTAAGTATAATTATTGCTATAGTTTGGATGGTTTCCTTAAGCGTACCATTGTATGCACTAGATAAAATACTGAGCAAATTTTACCTGCATTCAACTCATATTGCTGTACCAATAGGAATAATCGCATGTGCCCATATGTATATGCAATTACAAAATAGAAAGACAAAAGAGATAGTCGAACAGGAAAAAATTGTTCAGCAGGACAGTGGTACCTACGAGGTATAAGAGCCGAAAGGCTCTTTTTTCATGCCTAAATCCAGGAGGTGATCGCACATGCCAGTAATTATTTGCAGTCGATCGGACTGCCTAAATCAAAGCAGCAAGGGCTGTACAGCCAATTTAGTAAATTGGGGTAAAGGTAAATGCGATGGCTATATCACAAGTGCTGGCGGTATGAAGTTGCAAGTGCCTCCGATGGAGCGAAAAAACGGTAGTCTGCAGAATATGCGGACAAGAACAAGATGAGGTGAGTTGATGGCTCAAAGAAACAACATTCCAGTTCACTGCTCTCACGATGAACTGGTTGATATAACAGCGTTAGTACCAAATCCACGCAACCCCAACCAACACTCTGATAAGCAAATTGAATTACTTGCTAAGATAATCAAAAACCAGGGCTGGCGCGCACCAATTACGGTAAGCACCCGCTCTGGTTTTATCGTTCGTGGGCATGGTCGACTATTGGCAGCTCAACTGTTGGGAGTCAGCCAAGTGCCGGTGGATCGGCAGGATTATGCCACAGAAGCTGAGGAGTGGGCTGATCTGATTGCCGATAACCGGATTGCTGAATTGTCTCAAATAGATGATTCACTATTGGCTAGTCTAATGGCTGAGCTAAATACCAGTGATTTTGATGTCAGTTTAACTGGTTTCTCTGACAAGCAAATAGACAACCTTTTAGCTGATTTCAATACTACAGAGGTGCGTGAAGATAACTTTGATCCTGCTGCAGTAGCCGCAGAAATAAGTGAGCCTAAGACCAAGCCAGGTGATGTTTGGCAGCTCGGCCAGCATCGACTTATGTGTGGCGATGCCACGGTCCTCAGCGATGTAGAAAAGCTGATGGATGGAAAGCTGGCAGCAATGATATTCACCGATCCACCATACAATGTGAACTACCAGGGCGGTACCTGCGATATGCTGACGATAAAGAATGATAATATGTCGGCTGGCCAGTTTAACCAGTTTCTACACGATGCCTTTACCTCAATGTACGCCGTGACCGAGCCTGGTGGAGCGATCTATGTTTGCCACGCTGATTCTGAAGGCAGTAACTTTCGTGGTGCGCTGCAGGAGACTGGTTGGCTACTAAAGCAGTGCCTGATATGGGCAAAGAATCAGTTTGTGCTTGGACGGCAGGATTATCAGTGGCAGCATGAGCCCATTCTTTACGGATGGAAGCCTGGGGCAGCACATAAGTTTTTCGGTGGCAGAAAGCAAGGGACCGTGATAGAAGAAGCAGCGCCCATTATCGTCAGACAAGATGACGAAGGAGCGCTGCTAACATTTACGGCCGGTATTCAGACTGTGACTTTGCGAGTGCCATCCTTTGAAGTGTTGCAAGCTGGCGATGATAGCTTGTCCACTGTTTGGCGCTTTGAAAAGCCGGTTCGCAATGGTGAGCATCCGACAATGAAGCCGATCGGACTTTGTGCCAGGGCGATTCAGAATTCCAGCCGACATGGTGAGATTGTAGCAGACTTCTTCGGCGGATCAGGAAGCACTTTAATGGCAGCTGAGCAGACCGGGCGGACTTGCTTCTCAATGGAGTTGGATCCGGTGTATTGCGATGTGATAATTCGCAGGTGGGAAGAGTTTACTAGGCAAAAGGCCGTATTGCTCAGGCTTTGATGGTATTTTAGAAAAGCAGGAATCAAAGAGACATATCAAGAATACTAAGTTAAAATTTTCCAAGGGAGATGCTATCGTGAAAAGGATATTGATAATTTTAACTTTAGTATTCTTAGTATCATTATCGCAGAGTGAAGCTGCAACCGTAAAAGTAGATAAGAATACTGAACTGCATCCACAAGGATGGATCGCTGGCAATATGTTGTTTAAAACAGGAACAGATGTAACCTTAAATGATAAAGGCGAGGTCATATCTGGTACCCTAAAAAATTACACATTTTTAAAGCCAGCAGCGCGTGCTTATTATAGGAATCAAAGCCAAGATCTTCAAGACATTATTTGTCTCAAAGCTGATACTGTTGTAACTTTTAACGAAAGAGGTGAAGTAGCATCCGGGACTTTAGGTGATGATGCTAATCTCATGATCGTAAAAAATACATTGCCATATGTTACTTTTAAATCTTCAACACCGATAGTATTTAACATGGATGGAAGTGTAGCAAGTGGCACAATAAAAAGTGATATGTATTTGAGACCAGTGGGATGGGAAAACAATTCTAAAGAAAATGCAGGCTTTATTAGCTATAAGGCTGGTACAGAATTGGCGTTTAATAATAAGGGCGAGGTAGTCGCCTCAAAATCTAAAGAAACAATTAGTGAGTAAATTCAATATTGCTCGATTATAGAAAATGAAAAGCTAGTATTCTACATGTTGGAATACTAGCTTTTATATTGCAGAATCAAAGATGACAAAAGGGCGGACGCGCTAACGTCCACCCCATTCCGGACACCTCCGGAGGGAGATAGTAGGCAATACTGTGGCCACAGATTATGGAGGCTACTATCTCGTTTCCATTTTAACCCATGGATGGGGGTGTCGGCAATTAACAAAACGAACAAATGTTCTATTTCTAATCACGAAAGCTTACTCTTACAGCATCAAGCTGCAATTATCGAAGGAATTACAGATTCAAAGGCAAAGTACCGCAAAATTGTACAAGCCGGGATCGCAAAGTGGGTTAGTGACTTTCAAAAGGGCGCCATTGAAATTAACAGCGTCGATGATTTAAAGAAGCTGATTGAATTAGATATTGAGCTCCAGCGTGATGACTTATAGTGGAGGTGGGTGATATGTAGTATGGCAAGAGCCAGAAATCCTGATCGCGATCGAGCTTTTC
>JAEYSJ010000318.1 GCA_023434855.1 Bacillota bacterium
TTCACTTGCCGTAGCACTTTCCTCCGCGGTTGCGGAGTTAGTCTGCACAACCTGCGATACCTGGGCAATAGCCTGATTAACCTGCTCAATGGCTGCCGCCTGCTCGTTTGATGCCCCGGCAATATCATTGACAAGGGCCGCTGCCTTAGCTACTTCACGGACAATGCCTTCCAGCGCCGCCGCCGTATCATTGGCAATTTTTGTTCCGGTATCCACCTTTTTAATTGATCCTTCAATCATTACCGTTGTTTCTTTGGCAGCGTCAGCGCTTCTGGCGGCAAGATTTCGAACTTCCTCCGCCACCACCGCGAAGCCCTTGCCGTGCTGGCCGGCCCTGGCCGCTTCCACCGCGGCGTTGAGAGCTAAAATATTAGTTTGAAAGGCAATTTCGTCAATCACCTTAATGATTTTAGATATATTGACAGATGATTCATTAATCTCCTGCATCGCTGTTACCATTGACTGCATTTGCCGGTTTCCCTGCACCGCCTGCTCTTTGGAAGAGTCGGCCAATTCACTGGCATTATTCGCGTTGACTGCGTTCTGCTTCGTCTGGACTGCCACTTGTTCCATCGTAGCGGTAATTTCCTCAATGGAACTGGCCTGCTCGGTGGAACCCTGCGACAGAACTTCGCCGGAGGCGGAAATCTGCTGGGCGCCGGCTGCAACCTGCTCGGCGACATTCTTCACATCACCGAAAGCTTTGTTTAATGCGTCTAAAGTTGCGTTCATGGCATTTTTAATCGCAGCATGATCGCCTTGGTAATTTCCCTCAACCTGCTGCCGCAGATTGCCGGCGGCCATTTCCTTTAATACCGCCAGGGCTTCGCCGATGGGTTCATTTATTGTATCCAAAGTATGATTGATGCCTTCAATAATCTGGCGATAACTGCCTCCATGTTGTGCGGCGTCAACCCTGATTGTCAGTTTTCCCGCCGCCGCTGCCGCAGATAACTGGTTGACATCGGTGATCATCTGGTTGATGTTATCAATGCATTTATTCAGGTTTTTGCCCAGCAGGTCATTTTCCGAGCGCACTTTAATGGCAACGCTTAAATCCCCGGCCGCTATTTTTTCAGCCGCCAGCGCCTGTTCCCGGATATTAATAACCATCTTGTCAAAAGCCCGCATCAGCGTTCCGATTTCATCCTTGTTTGCCGCCGTAATAGTGACATTCACATCTCCCACGGCAAGTGAGTCGGCGGCTGTAACCAGATTGCGGATTGGCCGGCTGATGGCGCGCGCTATAAATACTCCGAAAAATATCGCTACTAATACCCCGGCAACAATAAATATGCATACTATGACAATTGCCCGGTCGGCTGTCGCTTGGTTGTAGTCCGCCTTTTCGTCCGCCTGTTTAATTTTAAGATCTTGGGCCGCTTGCAGTGCATCCTCGACTATTTTGCTGATTCTCGCGCCGTCGGTTTCTGAGAGTTGCCCGGCCGCAGCCAGTTGATTGGCCTGCTCCAAACCAATTATTTTTTCAATAAACGCTTCATATTCCGCCATACCACCCCGTAAAGCAACAAAAGTATTACGCCCCGCGTCGGTATGAACAGTTTTCTCATAATTTTGCAGCGACTTTTTTAATTTCTGCATTTCTTCCCTGGTCTTACCCGCAGCCTTCATTCTTGTGTTGGCGTCGCTTGCAGAAACTATATTTTTCACCTCACTGCGCGTAATGTAATAGCTTTCCATTATATCCAGCAAATCGCCTAACGGAACGGTATAAAGATCGTACAATTTCTTGTCTTCAGCGGTGATACTGTAAAGATTATGAATTGCGAAAGCACCTACTGCCCCGGTAATCATCGACACCAGAACAAAACTCAGCAGCAATTTTTTAGCAACATTCAGATCGTGAAACCATGCCATTTTCCCACCCTCTTCTTGTTTTTGTTTAAGAATTTTGTCCGCGCTTCATCATTCCACCGATATCTAATATCAAGCTAATGCTGCCGTCACCCAAAAGAGTGCATCCCGCCAGTCCTTCCACCTGCCTGATATTTTTTATATATGGCGGCAGTGCTTTGACGACCACTTGCTGTTCGCCGATAAGTTTGTCGGCAAACAGGCATACCACATTATCATCATTTTCAACCATAATAATAATTCCGTCCGTAAAACCATTAACACCGGAATTCACTTTAAACAGCTGGTTAATCCGTAAAATCGGATAACACTGCCCCCTCACCATAATCATTTCGTTTCCGTCGGGATCGGTGATAATATCTTTTTCTTGCGGCTTAAAGGACTCTTTGATTGCGGTAATCGGAATCGTATACCGGGTGTCTCCCACCCTTATATTCATGGCATCGATAATCGCCAATGTAAGGGGAATCCTTAAAGAGATCGTCGTCCCTGCGCCCGGAACACTGTCAACCAATACCATACCGCCAATGCTGTTGATATTTTTGGTAACCACATCCATGCCGACACCGCGACCGGAGAATTCAGTCACATTATCATTGGTAGAAAAACCAGGCGCAAAAATAAAGGAATAGATTTCCTTATCAGTCAACTCATTTTCGGATTTGTGGAGCAGGTTACCCGCGGCGGCCCGTTTGAGGATCTTCTCCCGGTTTAGTCCCCGGCCGTCATCCATGATTAAGATGACGACATCGCTGCCGTCATGCTTGGCTTCTAGCGTAACTCGCCCGTCAGCGGGCTTACCCGCAGCCAGCCGCTCCTCGCCTGCTTCAATCCCGTGGTCGATAGCGTTGCGAATTATATGCATCAAAGGATCTGAGATATGTTCAATAATATTTTTATCAACTTCAGTTTGCTCGCCGACTAAGTCCAGCTGAACTTCTTTGCCAAGTTTCTTACACATATCGCGGACAATTCTGTTCATCTTATGGAAGGTAGTGGCAAGGGGCAGCATGCGGATTGACATAACCGTATCCTGCATCTCGCCGGTAATCTTCTCAAGCTGCCGTACCGCTTTGGCAAAATTATTCAGGGACAACCCTCTGAGATCAGGATTTTGTACTACCATTGCTTCCGCGACAACCAATTCGCCAACTAAATCCATAAGCGTATCCAGCTTAGCCACATTAACACTGATCATACTCTGCCCACCGCAGGAAACAGTCTTTTTATTCATATCAACGGGAGGCTGGGCAACCGGCTTGGGGGTATTGTCAGCAAAATCGTCCAAAATAATTTCTTTGGGACGGGACGCTGGTCTCTCCGGCGCCTGGCCATCAATTTCTTCCAATTCTAAAGTTTTAAGAAAAGCCGTCTTTTCCAGTAATTCATGAACCTCACTGTGTGAACGGTCGGATGAGAAGAATAGCGTAAATCCCTCTTTGCAAATAATTTCGGCCGTTGCATCGTCCTCCATAATATTTTCCGGTATGTATGTAATGTCTTCGGCAATATCCCGCAAACCGGGAATAATGGTGTATGCCCGGATATTTTCCATTTCGCAGCCGTCTTCAAAAAATATTTTCGCCATGAAAGACTGTTTGATCACAGAAACCGCTTTTTGATCCTGCCTGATATAATACTGGTTTGTACTAGGAACGATATTATCCTTAACTACTTCCTGTACGCCCGGGTTCATTGTTTTTAACTCACCAAGAAAACTGCGGGTGTCGTCAATTATTGCAGCAGCATCGCCATCGGCGTTACTACCGCCCCTAATCTTATCGATTTCGTTCTTAATAAAGTCACCGCTTGTTAAAACGAGATCCGACAGTTTCCGGCAATCTACTTTTTCCGGCTTAGCCTCGCGCAAATAAAAAAATACATCTTCAAGACAATGGGCAAGCTGCGCAATATTATCAAACAGCATCATTGCCGCCGCTCCCTTGATGGAATGCATAATCCGGAAAATCTCATTAATCGCGGTTGCATCATAACCGCCGCCCTTTTCGCTGTCGATTACACATTGTTCTAATTGCTCCACAAGCTGAGTGGTTTCAAACAAGAATAGCTCCAGCATTGGCTCTAAAGATTCATCTGTCACTCTAATCGACCCCTTTGCTGTACTCTTTCCTTACTGGGCAATTTTGTTAAGCGTTTCTATTACCTGCGCTTCTTTAAACGGCTTGACAATAAAATTGTCGGCGCCGCTCATTATTGCCTCCTTAACAAACCGCTCCTGCCCCATGGCCGAGACCATTACAACTTTGGCCTTGGGATTATATTGCTTAATCTTTTTCAGCGCATCCAGCCCTGACATTTCGGGCATGGTAATATCCATTGTGACTATATCTGGCGCACATTCCATGTACTTTTTCACTGCTTCGACCCCATTTTCAGCACTGTCAACAATCAAAAAGCCGTTTTTCTCCAGAATTGATTTCAAAGCCATTCGCATAAAAAGCATATCATCGACAATCAATACCTTTTTCATTTTTTCGTTACACCCTCCAATCGTCATTTCACTACAGGCCAAAAGCTGTTAGTATCATATTTATTGCCGTCAGGGTTTTATCGCGCAAGGAAAAGTTACGTCCGTTTAAGCGCCACTCCAGACAAATGCCCCCAAATGTACCAATAATAATATCTGCTAATATGCCACTATCAACCTGATGGTTAATCTCACCCGCTTTCTTTCCTTCCTCAATGACCTTCTCGAGAAAATTTATGCGGCTGCAAAGAATGCTTTTAATCTTATCGACAAAGTCAGGCTCTGACAACAAGACGCCATATATTTGCGTCACGGCGGTAATGGCCGGGTAATTCTCGTAGTATGTTGCATAGGAATCTACCAAAAAGACTATTGCCGCTTTCGTCTTTAGACCCTTTAATATAACGGACTGAAATATATCCGAATCATATTTTGAGAAATAGTCCAACACGGCGATAACAATATCGCTTTTCGAATTAAAATGCCGAAACAAGGTTCCTTCCGATATCTCTTGCCGTTTGGCAATTTCGCGTGTTGATAAGCCTTGGATACCAAGCTCATCAATTATTTCAATAGCTGTTAATATAACGTTATCTTTACGATGAAGAAATTTACTGGCAATATTATCCATTATGCACTCACCTTATCGAGCGAGTATTTACTCGCTTTTAAGTAAATATTATGTTTATTTTTCCCTATTGTCAATAAAATTCTACTAAAATTTACATTAATTTTACTTTGACGCCAGACTTTACCTAAGGATCAAGATCAATTCGATGGCTTTTTTTGCACAAAATAAATAATCCCCAGACTTCGAAAAGTCCGGGGAAATACTTCTCCTTGAAGAGAACCATCTCTTTATTAACATCAAACTCTTCTATCGCTTCAGCCACTGACAAAATGTGCATAAACTGCTTCGCTGTGCGCCAAACCCCGATTTTTTGACTGCAAAAATCCGGTTTTTCAGTAGCTTCCTAGCGGGTGAGTTTTCTGAACTTCAGTCGATGCGGCTGATCGGCTTCTTTGCCAAGGCGTTTTTTGCGTTCGGCTTCGTAGTCCGAATAGTTACCCTCAAAGAGGGTCACGACGGAGTCACCCTCAAAAGCCATGATGTGACTCGCAATGCGATCAAGGAACCAGCGGTCGTGGCTGATGACCAACACGCAACCGGCAAAGTTCTCCAGTGCGTCTTCCAGGGCACGCATGGTGTTCACGTCCAGGTCGTTGGTGGGTTCATCAAGGAGGATTACGTTGGCCCCGGTTTTCAGCATCTTGGCCAGATGAACGCGGTTGCGTTCACCGCCGGATAGCACATCCACTTTCTTTTGCTGGTCCTGACCCATGATGTTGAAGCGCGCGCAGTAAGCCCGTGAGTTAATCTCGCGGTTGCCTAGCTTGATAGTGTCGTAGCCGTCGCTGATAACTTCGTAGACGGTTTTTTCGGGCTCAAGAGAGTCGCGGTTTTGGTCCACGTAAGCCAATCGAACGGTTTCGCCGACTTTCAGGGTACCACTGTCAGGCTTTTCCTGTCCGGTGATCATCTTGAAGAGAGTGGTTTTACCGGCTCCGTTTGGGCCGATGATACCGACGATGGCTCCAGCCGGAATCATGAAGCTCATGTTTTCCACGAGCACCTTGTCGCCCATGGCTTTGCTGACATTTTCGGCTTCAATGACGATCTTACCCAAGCGCGGTCCCGGTGGAATGTATATTTCCAAATCCTTACCCAAGCGCTCAGACTCATGTGAAAGCATGGCTTCATAAGCGTTGATCCTGGCTTTGCTCTTGGCGTGGCGTCCTTTGGGAGCCATGCGGATCCACTCAAGTTCGCGGGACAGGGTCTTCTGACGTTCGGCTTCGCTTTTTTCTTCGTTGGCCAGACGTTGTTGCTTTTGTTCCAGCCAGGAAGAGTAGTTGCCCTTCCAGGGAATGCCGCGACCGCGATCAAGTTCAAGAATCCATCCAGCCACGTTGTCAAGGAAGTAACGGTCGTGGGTTACAGCAATTACAGTGCCGGGGAAAGTTCCTAAAAAATGTTCCAACCAGGATACCGATTCAGCGTCCAGGTGGTTGGTTGGTTCGTCCAGAAGCAGGATGTCCGGGTTTTTCAGCAACAGGCGGCACAAGGCCACACGGCGGCGTTCACCGCCCGAAATCACCGAAACCGATGAGTCGGGCGGAGGGCAGCGCAAGGCGTCCATGGCCATTTCAAGCTTGGAGTCCAGATCCCAGACGCCCTTGCTGTCCATAAGTTCCTGCACTTCACCTTGGCGGGTGATAAGCGCGTCCATTTCGTCCGGTTCCATGGGCTCGGAAAATTTGGCGTTGATGGCTTCGTACTCATCACGAATCTGAACCAGTTCTTTTACGCCTTCTTCCACCACCTCGCGCACGGTGCGGGTTTCATCCACCAACGGCTCCTGAGGGAGGTAACCGATGGTGTAGCCGGGAGCGATAACGGTCTTACCGTCAAAACTCTGATCTTCTCCGGCCAGTATTTTGAGGAGCGTACTTTTGCCGGATCCGTTCAGACCCAGGACACCGATTTTTGCTCCGTAAAAGTAAGAGAGCGAAATGTCCTTGAGGACTTCTTTCTGCCCGTGTTTTTTAGATACACGGATCATGGAATAAATAATTTTGTCTATTTCCTGACTCATTTACTCACCTCTTAATAATTTTTAGTTAAAATTAATAATAATTTCTTGATAATACTATCAAATTTACGGGCAAATAAACTAATTCTTCCTAGCAATAAAAAAACAAGTGCAATTATCTACATATAATTATAGCACATCCCGTCATCGCAACACACTCAACATGCATTGAGGGGCCAATAAAGGTGTCATAAAAAACACCGGCTAAGACTAATGCAGTCGTAACCGGCGTATAGTTGGACAGGGGTTCGCCTCTGGCGGTCACACTGATATCATATATTCGAACAAATGCTTGGGGGAAATTTAATCAGCTTTGTCAGCCAATTGTCTCCGGAGGGACACGGGGACAGGTTTTCCGGGGCGGTTAACTGAACTTGTGGCGTTATAGTAACCGAAACAGGATCTGGCAAAATCGCTGTTCCTCGATATTTCTAAACTGATAGTAAGCTAAAGCTAGCTCTGTTATAGATTGCTCATTAGATGTTGATTCTCCCTATATTTAAAATACTTGACTACAAAATAAAATAATAATATACTAAGAGGTGAACCCATGAATGCGGCTGAATTAATTCATTTACTCTATCAAACCACGCGGGCTATTTCCCAAGGCGTAAACCAATCACTGGCAGAGTATGGACTATATAGTTCTGAATGGTCAATTATTGTGGCCATAAAAGAAACTGGCCCTATCTCTCAGATTGCTTTAGCAAAATATCTTAATATCGAACCAGCAGCAATCTCAAAAACCGTAGTAAAACTAGAAGAGAAGGGCTTCGTCGAAAGAAAATATGAAAATGATAAACGTGAAAAAAAAGTCTCACTAACTGAGAAGGCGCTAAGTCAATATATTCTTTGGGAAAAAGCTATCGACAATCATAGGCAATCTATTCTAGTCGACTTATCAGAAGAAAAACAACTCGAATTATACGTAATGCTCAAATCCATCTATTCAAATTCACAAAATGTAAAAAGTAATGCTACTGTCTTACTTAGAAAGGACAATTAAAATGGCAACCAATGTTTCTAATTTATGGACGAAAGACTTCATTTTATTTACTATTTCTAATACCTTTTTATTTAGTGGCTTTCATATCTTTTTGCCAACACTTCCGATTTATGTCTTAAATCAAGGCGGAACTAGTACCGATGTCGGTTTATTATCTGCAATTTTTGTATTTTGCGCCATTCTGATTCGCTTTTTTACAGACTATGGAATAAAAAAATGGGGGGAAAAATATTATTTATACATTGGCTGTACGTTATGTTTTGTTGCAGCCATAAGTTATATTTTAGCAACTACAGTACCTCGATTACTTTCCTTACGGGTTGTCCATGGGCTGGGGTTTGGCATAGCCACTACATTATATGCTACCATTGTCTCCGACCTAATCCCGAAGTCACGTCGCGGAGAAGGAATAGGTTATTTTGGACTAGGCACCACACTGGCAATGGCAATTGCTCCAGGCCTCGGGGTATGGATTGTTGATAACTTTTCTTTTAATAGTTTATTTGTAGTGGCAACAATCAGTCAGATTTTTGCACTCTTTTGCCTAAGCCTCTGTTCCATTCCCACTGACCGGTCTGTACATGCAGAGAAGCAAGAAGAATCCTTATTTATAGATAAGCTGGTTGAAAAAAGTCTGCTTTATCAAGCCTTTCTTGCCCTATTGTTCGGGGTTTGTATCGGCGGCATTTTAAATTTCATCGCTTTACTAGCCAAAGAAGCTCACATTGCCAACTCAGGGGCTTTCTTTTTGATGTGCACCGTATGTATCTTTTTATCCCGGTTAGTAACAGGCCGAATATTTGATAAAAAAGGGCCCGCCTGGGTTATTTTACCTGGCACAATATTATTTTTATTAGGGTTTGTGGTTTTGGCCCAAAGCAACAACATGACTTCTTTTTTAGCAGCCTCAGCCCTATACGGCTTTGGCTACGGCACCATTTTTACAGCATTACAAACCTGGATGTTTAATCTTGTTCCACCAGCAAAACGTAGTGCAGCCAGTGCGACCTTTTATAATATGATTGATATCGGCAATGGTGTTGGTTCGGTCGCCTTAGGGATGCTCGCAGGGAAACTTGGCTATGCATCGATTTATTGGTGCTCTGCTATCATCATGGGTATTTTTCTCTTAAGCTATATATGGTTCGTAATTCAGGAAAAATATGATACAGCAACTAATCTGGACATATAAATGCAAAAGGATACCATTAGATTTCTTCAGGCTGAAATGATATGAGGTGAGAATTTTGGAAGGGACACGGGGACAGGTTTACTGTCCCTTATATTCTATCAATTACACTTTTGGATATTCCTGTTATCCGTGCTAATTGCCTTATTGTAACACCTTGTGAGGGACAACGTTCCTGTCCCCCTGTCCCCGGTTGTTTGATTTTCAAGCGATTCACCTTGCGTTTCACTTCCTGATGATACCCTAGCATAAGCACAAACTCTTTTTCGTTTCAGTGCAAGTGATTTTGTAGGTTCAATGATTCTGACCCTCATGCAAAATCTCCTCCCTATCAAATTTACAATACTATTCATCACTCTGCAGGACTATAAAGTCAAGTCAATACAGATTGCTATCTAAATACATAAAATTAGCCAGCATATCAGCCAAAAAATGCAGGCTGTATAAATTTACATAAGTGAAGATTTAGCAAGTCATTTGATGAACTTTAATTTGTTTCCTATCATATTATGTTATATAAAACTTTTAAAGGGTGATGTCGTCATAATGAGACAATACGGACCTCCGACCGCTCCGCCACCAACAGTTATTCCCAAAAAGCCATCATACTCTTATATCATTGATTGCTTACACTACACCACGTATGTATGGTTGAAGAATGGAAGACAATTTTGGTTTTATCCAACAAGCGTAGAGTATGGCGCAGTTACGGGCTATAGATGGACTGGAAGGTATTGGACATTCTATGGTTTCGACTCAAGATTGATTGATGAAGTTGCATGTTTGGTTCCTACACCTTATCGTTAGAGACTAAATGCTAAAAGGGCGTTCCAATTTGAACTGCCCTTTATTTTTTTGGGTATTTCGGTTAAACAACATTTATCTTTCATAAATTCATTAACGTTAGTCCCTATTGCTTTTATATTCACCATCATCCTCTGTTACAACCCGAATCACCAAATTACCCTGACCCTCTTCCACTGAAATATAACTTCCTGTTTTAAAACCAAGCCCTCCCTTACTGTTATGTAAGGTTAACTCTGTATCTTCTAAATAGCAAGCAAAAGTGCATTACTTTTGTAAAAGTTTCTTGTTGATCGAACTAATGGACTATCCAGATAACCCGTTCATTTGACCATAATTATATGAATAAATATTACCCATTTTACAATAATTTTGGAACTTTATACACATGTTGCTTTTCATAAACTGTATAATGAATAAGATTAGCCAGCTTCTCCACCAAGACGCGTAAATCCTGGCTTTTCAAATTTACGGAAGGGTTTATTATTGGACGAAAAGCGCCATCCCAAACTGGAGTGGCGCTTTCTACATGACAATGCTTATCGGACGCAAGTTGTACATGTACTATTGTTTTTCCATTGGGAAACGATTTCGTAGAATTAGATTAATTGTAATAGGTAGTATTATGAAAACAGCCAAAAGACAAATCCATTGAATCCATTCTTTTTCTAAAATAGTAATCGAAAATTGTCCGCCATTATCATTTATTATTATTGAGTAATTGAGCATTATTAAACAAAAAGGTGTGAGACCTGTTAGTAATTGTACAAGAAAATATTTATAAATATTTTCGTTCTTTCTTCTGCTCATTGATATGCATTTCCAATTAACCAATATAAATATAAAAGCATAAATTACTAAACCTATAGGCCCCATATTAAGCACCATAAGTAAAAAAAAATAATAAACAAAATAAAAGAAATAAGCCAAATATTAAAAGAACTGTTGCTGTAAATACCGAACTAATGTAAAATTGAAATCTTTTTACATAATCCAAATATTAACCCCCTTCTTGTTATCTAGAGAATATTTCCATTTTCACCTTTGAAATTCTTTAAATTATTTATTCAGAAGCGTTCTTACCGTAAATAAGGTTATCGGTCTTGAGAATATCTTACAATGTAGTTATTAAATATTCTAAATTACCAAGCAGGTACTGGCTAATATTGGTAGAAAAACAGTTAATATTTAGTAAAGGAGGTTAGATGTATGAATCATACAGTTAAAGACTGTTTCCAAATTACCTTGCCTGAAGACAGGGAAGTTCATTATCCAATTGTTCAGATTACTCTAATGTCTCATTCTCCTGATAGAAAGTTTCAAGTAAGAGCAGACGTACGGCAATCTCCCATTCCCCAAAAGGATAATGAGTACATAAGAAGACTTCAAAAACATGCTGTAAGATCCAAAGATGTTCCTCACGCGTTAGAGGAAAGCGGCAGCTTGCATATAGACAATCAAGAAGCTCAATGGTCACTATTCTCATTTCATGATACTTTCCATGAGGATACAGATATCCCTTCAAAAACAAAAAAATATTGGCTTCTCTACCACGTACAAACTTCAGAAAAGACCTATTCCATTAATTTTCATGGTGATTATGATAATTTAGAAACTGACCGTAAAACCATCGATGAAATTATATCGAATTTCAAAATACTAAAGTAATAATACGAAAGCGCCGCTATGTTTGAAGTGGCGCTTTTTTACGTAACGCAAGATTATAAGACGCTAATAATATAGGTTTTCGCTCAATAGGGGACACGGGGACAGGTCCATCGTCCCGACTTTACTCTATCAATCATGCTTTTCGATATTCCTGTTAACCATGCTAATTTCCTTTCCGTTATCCCTCGAAATGCCATATACTTTTTCGCGAAAATCGTTTATTTTTGCGCATTTGTGCTACCCCCGGGGGCAGCACAATTTTCATAAAATATGTTTCCATATACCTACAAAAGCACACTACCCTCGAGGCATTTAGATGACAGGAACCCCCAAAACCCTTTAAAATCAAGCCTTATACCTTTTCTATCAACACAACGCACTCAACGTGTGTTTTGATAGATAGATGATACTAATACGCGAAATTATTAATTTTGCGTAAAGGTGCACCCCCTGATAGGGGGGTGTCGTTTGCTGTTATGGGTTCAGATTTTTTACGAAATAATCACCAATTATGATAAATAATCGTTTAGGAATCTTGGACTACAATATGATCGTAACGGTAAGTCGGATTAGGCCGTCCTGGTTTTAAGCATTTTACAGCTACGAATTCTGAAATTATATTATTGCCGCCAGCTTTGGAAATCTCCTCTAAGACAATAGCTTTAAGTGTATCCGGCTCCATCTGTGCTCGAGCGTTAAGTGTCATAACTGCTTCTTTGCCTTCCCCAGCAGACCCACGAACATTTAGAGAATTTTGGGAACCCGTGATATTGCCAATCACAAAGCAATTGCCTGTTTTAATAAGCAACTTCACATGACCAATAGTAGCATTTAACTCTTTGAAACGTCGATTCAATGCCTTAAGCAAATTCTCGGCAAAACTATCCCAGTTTGCAAGCTTACTTTGTAGTTTGACAGTGGTATTGAGCCATCCGAGAACAGCTTCCCCTTCGGCGTAAACATCATAGTCAACCTCTGCCAAATGGATTCCAGCTTCAGAACACTGCATTACCTCGTTTAACCAAGTTTCCAAACCTTCTCCGGTCTTGGCACTGACGGCATATATTTTAGCCCATGGCCACTCTTCAGCAGTACGTTTTTTCAACGTTGCGACTGCTTCGGGGTTTAGCAGGTCTGTTTTGTTGATAACAATCAAATCTGCCTCTTCAAGCTGTTTTTTGAGGATATATACTGCGCTCATATGAAGTCCCGACATTTTCCCGTCCAGAATATCCGTCAGTTGCGCAGGATCAACGAGCACCGAAAGCGGAGCAATGCTTAAGCTTTCAGTGAACTTATCTTTCAATGGCTGCAATATTGTTGCAGAAAGATCGGTGCAACTGCCAACAGGTTCGGCAATAATAACATCCATAGCCTCTTTGTCATTAATAAAAGCAATCGCGTCAGTAAACCCTTGGAAATTGCAGCAAAAGCAGCTCCCGCTCACTTCCAAGACAGCGGTATCTATATGTTCAAGAAACACTGTATCTACCAACTCGGATGCCTGGTCATTGGTAATTAATCCGATTTGTTTGCCCATTTGACTTAATTTGCGGGCGACCTCCCCAAGAAGCGTTGTTTTCCCGGCGCCAAGAAATCCTCCGACTAAAATGATCTTAGTTTTCATAAAAACTCATCTTCCCTTCATTTATGATAAATAACTCGGATTCAGCAACATTTGCATTCAGTTTTTTTCATCAGCGGCTCCAATACGCGTGTAAACAGTAACCCTGCCGCTAGAGCCCCAATCACGGGAGCAAGCATGTACACATAGAAGAATCCTCCGGACTGGTCAGGAAAAGCCGCACTCCCCCAGCCAAAAAGCCACGCAACAAGGCGGGGACCGAAATCACGGGCGGGATTCAATCCAGCCTGAGTTAGCGGTGCGACCAGACAAATTGCCGAACTTACCGAAAGTCCAATAAATAATGGCGCAACATTGTCATCCGGTCTGCCAAGATTGCATCCTTCCGTCAGCGAAAATATCATGAGTACAAGCAAAAAGGTCCCAATAGCTTCAGCACCCATTGCTAAAGGCATGGAAACTACAGTTGTGCTTCCGGGAAGCTGATAATACTCTCCGAATATTTTCGCTATTTTCATGGAATCCGGTGTGCCGCGCACAATATGCTGAACCGCCTCAATAGCAACAATTGAAGGGTTAAACAGGATATAAAGGGTGAGCCCTGCACAAAAAGCACCGAGAAACTGGCCGATCACATAAGCCGGCATTTTTCGCAATGCCATTCTTTTGCTTGCCACCATGGCCAAAGAAACTGCGGGATTAAGGTGAGCACATGATAAATGTCGTGTGGCATAAATAGCCAAGCTAACCCCGACACCCCAAATCAAGGCGATTTGAAATAAGCCGCTATGGGAATTGAAGAGGACAGACACCGCAACAGAGCCGCACCCAAACAGAACCAACAAAAAAGTCCCTAAACATTCACCGATAAAATCACGTATGTATTCCATACCAACCATCTCCTAAACATTTATTATTGTCAATCCGGCGCCTTTTGCAATTAATAAAACAATGTATTATTAGCAGCATCCGCCGCCGGGCCCGTTGTAATGGTATGTCGGTGCAGTCACAACTACATCGCCGCGATTTAACCTTCGAAAGTAGTCTGCTGTTTTTTGACACACAGGATGTGGAATTTCCCTTGGTATAATAAAGCCTTCTTCATCCCTCATCCTTTCCTTCCCAAAATATATAAGGGTTTCCCCGGCAAAGACGCGAGCTCCGCCGTAAGGAGCGGGACTTTTATAGGCAACAAGGTCGATAGATTCTAAAAGAATATTCTCTGATAGTCCATAGCGTTCTTTATCCAGCACGCGGTATGGCCGCCGTGCCCGGATCTCAATCCTGCCGAATCCTGCGCCGCTTACTTTGTCTAAATACTCTTGATAAGTCAAAGCCCCCGAAAGGCACATGGCTCGTAGCCGTTCATCTTTGCGTAAATGCTCCGGTATCGGTTCATTTGTAATAGGGTCCGATATATATAGTCTACCCCCCGGCTTTAAAACACGGTGCATTTCCGCAAGCGCCTTCGTTAAGTCATCTTGTTCGAAGATATTGAACAGACAGTTCTGTGCAGCAACATCCACGCTTTTCTCTCCAATGGGGAGACTAAGGGCATCACCTTGTACCAACTGAATAAAATCCGGATGGAACCAATCATTTATTTTTGCCGCAAGGTCAAAGTTTTCTTTGGCTTTACTTAGCATCTCGGGAACTTTATCTACGGCAATCACTGATTGAAGCCGCCGGGTGAAATAGGCAAACTGTAGTGCTTCCAATCCTCCTCCCACCCCGATGTAGAGAATAGTTTCCTCAGGACGCAGATCGCCAAAATGAACCGTTGTGCCACAGCCGTAATTCATTTCCTGCACCACATCTGGAATGATCAACCCTGGCAAAGATCGAGCCTGTCTGGCAACACAACAAAGACCAACCTGCGGTGTCAAAGCCGCTTCTTTGTAGAACTCTTGTGCAGTTTCTTTAAAACCCATATTTACTTTCTCCTTCACGTAAATTGGTAGATTTTACTACTAGACTAACACAAGTAACAGACCTTGTCAATTTATTAAGACTAGTCGTTCCTTAATATGGTTCTTTTTTTCTTCGGGGAATAAAAAAGAAAAAACGCCGCGCAAAGTCGCTAAGCGTTTTTTCCTATGTCAAGGGAAACATAACCATTTCCCTCACTTCATCTCCTGTTTATCTCTCGTGCGGAACGGAATTAAGGCTGATGCAGTTCCTTCGCGCGCACGCTGTCAACCAATAATACGCACTTACTAATCAATAAAGCCAACTGAAGACTCTCTATTAGCCATAAAGCTTAAGGTTGGTTTTTTATCTATTTATCTTTTTGCCTGCTTTCCAGTTCGCTGCTGGCGAAGGCTAAAAAAGCCGCTAAAGAACGCTTGTACTCAGTTAAGGTTCTTACCCAGGTTTGAAGGCAACGTATCCCTTCATCAGTAATCTTATACTGCCTTTTTGCCGGTCCAGAATTCGATAGATCCCAGCAAGCTGTTACGAACCCATCCTGTTCCATTGCTTTAAGGCAACGGTAAACCCCCGATGGATCAGGTTTGTTTCCGCGAAGCATCGGTGACTCCTGTAATCGTTGTACTATAACATAGCCATGTAACTCTTCATTGACCAGCAGTGTAAGGATTGCCGGGTGAGTCAGTCTCTCAAGGTTCGTCCCGTAACAGGCGCAATTGGAAAATACATACTCACTCATAGACGTCTTCTTTCACCCCGTGTGCCGCTTGCAAATTATCAAGAGCAGCAGATATTCCTAGAATTATTATACAGTAAAGCGGAGCAAATTGCACTAAGTACCAGTTTATCCACGCATTATCCACGTTGTTCACCAGAATTCTACAATCCGCAGGTAATGGCTAACCCATCATCTCCTTTATAAAACTCTTTCATTATAAATTAACAATATAAATTAACATTTCTCTTGCCACTCGCAAGGTATTCCTTTGCTCTGACATTCGGCTAACTTTTCCAAGTCTTGTTTACACTGATCAATTTTAGCCATTTCCTGATTTAAAATGGTTTGAATAAATGGATGTTCTTCTATCATAGTTGCATTAATTTTATAGGATATCCATTGTGCCTTTTTGGATGAAACTACGAAATCTGTATCACTAAGTTTTGCCAAATGTTTGGAGATGTTTGATTGGGAAGCACCTAAAGCATACGTTATCTCGCATACGCAAAGCTCGGAATTTCTCAGTAGATTAAGAATACGAATCCTTGTTTCATCACCCAACACTTTTAAAATTTTGGCTAATTTCATACCGTACTCCTTATTTATTATATGTATACATATTCATACAGTAGTTAAAATACCATTAGTTGTCAATTGTTTTTTCATTTGGCAATTATTTATGTCGATATCATATTCCTGTCATCTTCTCCCGCCCTATATCGCACCAACACGAATTGCTCCCTAACCTTTCCCGCCATATATCTGAAAAGTAAGAGATACACCTGCTAAGGTTGCAATTGCACCAATACATCCAGCCAAAAAATGTCGTCTTGTTATCACGGCAATACTCTCCCTGCAAATTTAATATTTAATTTTAAATTACCAGTTTGACATGAAATCTAAGACGTCAATCGAAATCCCTTATAGTACACATTCGCCTGCGAGATCATGAATTTTGGGCGCCTGTTCTTCGTTGGCTACCACATATAAATAGTCTCCAGCTATAATCCGGGTATCTCCTTTTGGAACCAGTTCCGTATCGCCACGTTTAATGCTTACCAGTAAGCAGTCTGGCGGCCAATCGACGCTTTTGATTTGCCGGTTGTCAAGCTTTGACCCAATACAAACGACTATTTCTATAACTATACGCTTTTCGGCTGCAACGCATGTTGGTGATTTTCCCTGTTTTTCAATCGATCGCTCTAAAAGCAGATCATAACCAGGTTTTGAT
>JAEYSJ010000364.1 GCA_023434855.1 Bacillota bacterium
AACCAGGACACCAGGTGGGGACATACTGGACTTTTAAATTCTCCATCAGGACAGCGCCTCCTTTATTTTAGCTGCTATCGCGGAAGGAACGAATGGACGTGAGTCATATTTTAAGTAGCTTGCGTCCATGCTAAAACCGGTATTCGCACGTATCATTCCGCCCAGTTGAGCGGTTTTATTGCCTTCGATCAGCAAAGTTCTTTTACTGGATTGCAGCACATCCTGTACGGCAGCGGCAGGAAATGGAGATGGATATAAAATTTGCAGAAAATTAACTGGCTCTCCAACCTGGCTTATGGCTTCTAGAATTGCGCTTTTTGTAGATCCCCAGCTAATGACGGTGAGTTCGGCATCTTTTGGGCCGTGTAGTTTGATTCCCGGAATATCCTCCAGCATTGCGGGGATTTTACTAAACAGCTTATCAATTCCGTCAGCGGTTATTTCCGGCTCTGTGGCGGCATATTCGCGGTTCCCCGAACTGTAAAAGCCGTCTTCCCCATGCGTATAGCTTGTGGCAATATGTCTGCCGCCTTTTTGCCCCGGGATTGCCCGGGGTGATACCCCATCTGCGGTGATACTGTAGCGCAAATATGGCTGATTTGCATTGAGCCATGTTTCATCTACCAATTTTCCGCGATCAATTTTGAGGTTTGTATCGTCAAAATAGGAATGAACGGCGCTTGAGTCAGCCAAATATTTATCTGTCAGTATTATTCCCGGGACTTGATATTTCTCTACAAGATTAAACAGGCGGAATGTTTCATAAAAGCATTCGTCGATATCTCCCGGAGCCATTATAATTCGCGGAAATTCACCCTGTGAAGCGTGTACGACAAAATTAAGATCAGCCTGCGCGGTGCGGGTAGGCAAACCTGTACTGGGTCCTCCCCGCTGCGCTTCAACAATGACCAGGGGGACTTCTCCCTGAGCGGCAAAACCCAGGGCTTCCACCATCAATGAAAACCCTCCGCCGCTAGTGGCACCAATGGAGCGGACACCGGCAAAACCGGCACCGATAAGCATATTGACAGCGGCAATTTCATCTTCGGCTTGCTTAAATACCAAACCGTAATCAGCCGCATGGTCGGCTAAATATGTTAGAACACTGGAACCGGGCGTCATTGGGTAGCCGGCGGCAAATTTTACGCCTGCCTTGATTGCCGCCATGGAAATTGCGTCATTACCGGTTAACAGCAATTTTTTTTTACCATCCGGTTGCAGTGCAAAAGGAAATGCTCTGTGTTCCTTATATTGTTTCCGGGTCTGATCGAAAGTTTGGCGGAGAAGATCAAGGTTTTGCTGTAAAATATTTGGTTTTTTAAATTCAAATTGCATTATATCTGCAAGTGCCTCTAAGGGGAAGCCGGACAGTGCGCAAAAAGCTCCCACCATAGCGCTGTTTGCCATAATCCTGGCATCGCCTGCGAGAGAACCAATTAGCTGAAGCGGGTACAGCTTTACCGCTCCCGGAATTCTTGCTATATCCGGCTGTACTGCATCGCTGTCATATAAAATCGCCGCGCCGGGGTTTAGCATTTCGTAATTCTGATCCAATGCCTCCTGGGACAATGCTCCCAAAAAATCAAGCCTTTCTTCATAAGCTTCCACTGTCGTGCTGTCGAAGCAAACACGGCAAGTATTAAGGCCACCTTTAATCAATGAGGGGTATTCATTAACTACAAATGCCCATAAGCCATTGCGAGACCCGGCCTTGGCGATCATCATGCCTGCGCTCATAATGCCAAACCCTGCTTGACCGCCAAACATGACAGTAAATGGTTTTTGCGACATAAAGTACCCTCCGTTTCATGCATTTTTTCATGAAGTTTTAATATAGTTGAGCACTTCCATAATATCCGGCAGTTCATGAATATCATAGATTTTGACCCAGGTAACTTTTCCGTCTTCTCCTATAAGAACATTTGCCCGTTCGGAGAATCCTTCTATTTCGCGAAAAAGGCCGTATTCATTGGCAACTCCGCCATGTGGCCAAAAGTCGGCCAGCAGTTTAACACTGGCAATTCTTAATTCTTTTGCCCAGGCATTCTTGCATGGATGAGAATCAACACTTAATCCTAATGGGATGGTGTTGTATTGTTCAAATTCGGCTAGATTCATTTCTAATGCCTGCATCTGCTCGGCACAAACCCGGGTCCAGGCAAGGGGATGCCATGACAGTAATACTTTTTTGCCACTGTAATCTGAAAGGCGAATATCCTGACCGCGATTATCTTTTAAAACAAAATCGGGTGCATTATCCCCAACAGCTATTCGTTTCATAGGAATCATCCTCCACTCATAATAAAGATAATTTGCTTACTATTATAATTTATAAATTATCTTTAGAAAACCCTTCTTTAATAGAAAAAAATATTGGAAAAAAGGCGGATTGGAATGGGAGTTCTGATCTGCCTTTTTAGTTTATGTGAGGCGGGACTGTGCCATGACATATATAAGAAGTGACAGCATTTTATTGTGAATCGTAAATTCTGTTCGTTGATTGACACTTTTTGCACAGTGTGCATGGGGGTTGTTCTTAAAGGTACACTGACTGAAAAATGCAGCTTCACTGTAGTATGAATTATTGGACTTTGTGGTTTGGCATAAATCTTGCTTTATATATTTTGCAGAGTAATACTGTCGGGTCTACCCGAAGAATTTAAGTTATAAGACATATATTTTTAAGAAGAAAATCAGGGAGATGATGAATATGAAAGATATTAATCCTAGTTTTACACGGCAGCCGGAAGAGATTATGAAGTTCAAACACCTTGTCCAGATGTTGGTGTGGGCAAAGGGGAAAACTGGAAAGTCTTCAGCCGAAATTATTAGCGTAATATTGCGCAGGGGAAAAATGGAGATTGAAAGATCCTGCAATTATTAAATGGTTGCTGCGGCTTGTGAACAGGATTTTGATCAGTGAAAGGAGGTGAGGTACAAGAATCCGGACGACTGGATATGCACTTTTTTCCTCAAGTTGCGACGTTAGCAAACAACATAAGCTTAAAGAATTTATTATGGGCTGTTGGTGTTTATATTTTTAAGAAGAGGTGTTGTTAAATGAAAGGTAATTTAAAACTTATTGATACTCTGAATTCACTTCTTGCCGATGAACTGAGCGCAATCAATCAGTATATTGTGCATGCCGAAGTATGCGAGAACTGGGGTTATGGCAAACTGCATGATCATTTCCAGAAACGCGCTATTGACGAGATGAAACATGCGGAAAAACTTATCGCCAGGATAATCTTCCTTGAAGGAAGACCTATTGTTACCGAGCTCAGGGGGATACACATCGGCAGTGAAGTGCCGAAGCAGCTTGAATATGACCATGCTGCAGAACTAACCGCTATTGAGGCATATAATGCGGCGATTAAGCTTGCCGGAGAGGTAAACGATTTCGCTACCCGTGAAATACTCGAACACATTCTGAATGATGAGGACCGGCATATTGACGAAATTGAGGAACTTCAGGATCAAATTTCGCAGATGACCCTTGGCATATTCTTATCGACCCAGGTAGGATAAAAATTAAAAAAATGAGGAGATGAGTAACGATGGCTTATACTATTACTGATAAGTGTGACAAAGCTGGAGCATGCAAACCTGTTTGTCCCGTAGATGCTATTTCTGAAGGAGCAACAAAGTATATTATTGATCCGGAAATTTGTGTTGACTGCGGCGCTTGTGCCGAAGCCTGCCCCGCGTCAGCCATTGAAGCGCCTAAGTAATTGAGTTGCCAAGGCGAAAAGGGAAGATGTCACATAAAATTAATAATTTCTAAATATAATGAAAAGGGAGATGAGTAACAATGGCTTATACCATTACTGACAAGTGCGACAAAATTGGAGCATGCAAGCCTGTCTGTCCTGTCGAAGCAATTTCGGAGGGAGCAACGAAATATATTATTGATCCGGAAATTTGTGTTGACTGCGGCGCTTGTGCCGAAGCCTGCCCCGCATCGGCAATTGAGCCACCTAAATAATTAGTCACAATATTATGGAGAGTTGAAAGCCGGGAGAAATGATAAAGATTTACAATGTACGAGCGTGCAGGTCATACAACAGCTAAGCATTTAGCCTTAACTTGTTGTATGCTGCACGTAACATTGTAAATCTTTTATTTAAGGTTAGAAAAAAGCATAAAAAAAAGGGGGATTATTATGAAATTTTCGGAAATTATTCAAAGCGCTGACTGGAAAACAGAAAAGCATATACCGGTGATTGAGGCGCCGGAGAGTGTTAAAGCCGGTGAAAAATTTACTGTGCAGGTTACGGTGGGCAAGGAAATTGCGCATCCCAATACAACGGAACACCATATTCGCTGGATACGGCTATATTTTAAGCCGGATGACGGAAAATTCGCCTATGATGTAGCATTGTTCGAATTCGACGCCCATGGAGAATCGGTTGACGGCCCCAATAAAGGGCTGGTGTACACCGAACCAGCGGGTAATATCGTACTAAAACTAAGCGGGTCAGGTACTCTGGTGGCTACTTCCTACTGCAATATCCACGGCGTATGGGAATCGGCCAAACCAATTAAGGTTGGGACCTAAGTCTCCAAAATAATAATCTGCGATATAATGGAGGACGATGCTAGAATGAAAGTATTAATTGTCTATTATTCTATGTATGGGCATATTCATAAAATGGCTGAGGCTGTCGCTGAGGGAGTGCGGGAAGTGGCGGGAGCGGAAGCAATTTTGCGCCGGGTTCCGGAAACATTGTCTCAGGAAATCCTCGGAAAAATGGGAGCAATCGAAGCGCAAAAGTCATTCGCCCATATTCCTGTGTGCACGATGGAAGAGTTGGCATCCGCTGATGCCGTCATTTTTGGTACACCTACCCGGTTTGGCAATATGTGCGGTCAAATGCGACAGTTCCTCGACGCTACAGGTCAGTTATGGATGCAGGGGGCGCTTGTCGGCAAAGTAGGCAGTGTCTTTACCAGCAGTGGAACCCAACATGGCGGACAAGAGTCTACGATACTTAGTTTTCACATCACACTCCTCCATCAGGGAATGCTTCTGGCTGGATTGCCTTACTCTTTCCAGGGTCAAATAGGTATTGATGAAATAACAGGAGGCTCCCCTTACGGGGCAACCACAATTGCCGGTACCCAAGGAGAACGGCAGCCAAGCCAAAACGAACTGGCAGGAGCGCGCTATCAGGGGAAACACGTGGCAACTATTGCCGCTAAACTAGGCAAATAGAAATTTACGGGAGTGATACTATGTCTGTCAAGAACGCTATGACTGGTGATTTTCTGCGTTCTGCTTATGGCGGAGAATCCATGGCCCATATGCGGTATCTTATTTGGGGCGACCATGCTGCAAAGCAAGGAATGCCTAACATCGCCAGACTGTTTCGTGGGATTTCCTATGCTGAGCAAGTCCACGCTACCAATCATTTTATGGAACTTTGTGAACAGCAGGGTGGTGCGACCGTGACTGCCGGTGCGGTATTCGGTGTTGGATCATTGGTGGAGAATTTGCAGGGAGCTATTGATGGAGAAATCCATGAGATTGAACAAATGTATCCGGTATATTTGCAAACTGCTCAGTTCCAGCAGGAAAATGGTGCGGAACGTTCCTTTAGATATGCATTAGAGGCGGAGAAAATACACGCCAGGATGTTTAAGGCTGCGCAGGATAATGCCAGACTGGGAAAAGATATGGAGCTGGGGAATATGCATGTTTGTTCGATCTGTGGCTATACCGGAGCGGGTGTCATGCCGGACATATGCCCTACATGCGGTGTTAAAAAAGAGTTGTTTAAGCTGTTTCCGGCCGATTGATCAAACTTGGGTGTAAGCGCAACATGAAGGTGTGTGGCAACAATTGCAGAATTTCCGGTTCAGGATTTCAATAAGCCCCGCGTTAGCGGGGCTTATTGGTTTTTCTATGTCTAGCGAACTTCCCCGGATATATTGTACCTAATTGCACTATGTGTACGTTTTCGTCATACTTGTGGCATTTTAAAAGTAGATCTGTAAGCGCGCGAACCTGACTCTGATAGGCTTTTGGATCTGGCACGATTTTTGCATTAAGAGAAGTTGTGTGTTCTTATAGAGAAAAGATACGGAGATGATCCGAATATACAAAATTTTATTAAGGAGAGATGTCAACATGTCAAGAAGAGAATGTATTGCAATGATTTTAGCTGGAGGCCAAGGGACTCGTCTGGCGTCGCTTACAACACAAATACCTAAACCGGCCATACCTTTTGGTGGCAGTTATAGACTTATCGACTTTTCCTTGAGCAATTGTTTTAACTCAGGGATTGATACTCTGGGTGTACTTACCCGGAAACAATCCTTTGAACTTACAAAAAAAATGGATTCACTTTTTGTAAAGAATCTGCAGCAAGAACGCTGCAATGTACATACACTCCCACCCGCCTGCGGGAGCGGGATTTCTGCCTATGCCGGAACAGCCAACGCCATATACGAGAACATCGATTTTATCGAGCAATTTTCACCTGAATATATCCTCGTTTTGGCTGGAGATCATGTTTATAAAATGGACTATAGTTTGCTTTTGGATTATCACAAGGCCAAAGGAGCTGATGCAACAATTTCGGTTATCGAAGTGCCCTGGTCAGAAGCAGCGCGGTTTGGGATTATGACTACCCGGCCTGACGGCGCTATCGCCGAGTTTGCCGAAAAGCCTGTCCAACCGCAAAGCAACCTCGCTTCAATGGGTGTTTATATATTTTCCTGGTCTAAACTAAAGTATTATCTGGGGCTGGATGAAGCGAATCCTAGTTCGAGTCATGACTTCGGTAAAAATGTTATTCCTGCTATGCTGGAAAGAGGAGAAAAATTATACGCCTATCATTTTAAAGGATATTGGAAAGACGTTGGAACTGTTAAAAGCCTATATGAGGCACATATGGACTTATTGTCAAATCCGCCTGTCTTTGATATTCAAGATATTAATTGGCCGTTATATTCAACATTAACTGAGAGGCCGTTTCCGGTATCAGTTGTCAACCGTAAAAACAAATCACTAATTAGTAGAAATTGCTATGTTATGGGGGAAGTGGAGAGATCTGTTATATCGCCTGGTACCTATATCGGGAAAAAGGCCAAAGTTATCAATTCAGTAATAATGCCAGGAGCATATGTAGGTCATGGTGCGTATGTTGAAAGAGCTATTATTGGACCCGGTGCCGCAGTTGAGAACGGCTGCCCGGTGATTGGCGGTGTTAAGCAAGCCGTCGCGGTTATTGGTCAGAACGCTGCCGCTCTTGCCACGAAGAGTGATTTTGGTCGTCGCGCACCACAGCAAGTTTGGAATGTGAGCCTGAGTATGCGGGAGGCATAACAACAATCGACTCTTTGGTGATGAAGTAGACTGGATAATCATATAAAGGGGGAATTATTTTGACAAAAAAAATTACGATGGCAGTATTGATATGCCTGATGATTATTTTGAGTGCAAGTATCGCATTGGCATCAGCAGGGGATAAGATGGATAACACCATGTCCGACAGGATGACGAAGGACCATATGATGATGAAGTGTAAAGATCAGATGATGATGATGATGGCCAGGATGAAGCTGGATAAGATGATGATGCTAATGACGAAAGACCAACTGATGACAGTAATGGACAGCGTGATGTCTGACAGCAATATGATGTTAAAGGACCAGATGATGACTAAAGACGACATGGCGGCCATGACCAAAGATGACATGATAACGAAGATGGATAAAATGATAATGAGTATGACAAAAGAGCAAATGATGATGATGATAGATACGGTAATGACTGCAATGACAAAAGAGCAGCTGGTGATGATACTCAAAGACCAAATGATGATGGAGCATCACATGATGATGATGATGTAAAATATCAATGAAAAGAGGGATTATTATGAAATTTGCAGAGATTATATCAAACGGTGAGTCAGTAAAAGTATTATCCGGGAAATTGAAAGAAAGCGGTCTGCAATGCGTGAATGACGGTTTAAGAGGATTGTGGAATCCCAATAAGCAACTTGAGGAAGATTGTGTTCATTTCGGAAACAGATTTGTCTTTCAGTTGTAACTGTAAAGGGCAATGCGCCGTTATATGGATGTCCTTTTATAGCGAAAATATAATTGTTCCCCAGGGGCTGGATGCTGCCGATTTCGCAACGATCACCCGGGAGGATGGTATGAAACAAACTACTTATAAAGGCCAGGCCCTTTACTATTTCAGCAAGGATATGGCTGCCGGTGATAGTAAGGGTCAAAATTTCAATGGTGTTTGGTTTGTCGTCAATGTAAACTGATTTTAAAGAAGCTTATTAATCAATATAAGAACTGGCATCGGTGGTTGGTGCCAGTTTTGTGTGCGTGGCGAATGTATGATGACAAGCCGGCAGGGGAAGAATGGGATTTCATGCAAAGAACCTGTTAAAACCGGGAATCAATGAATTGCAGGAAATACCTTTGTCCCGGAGAATAATTATAGCATGAGACATATTAAGTCAGGTAAAGGAGGTATTGTGGTGCCGCATAGTGCAACATTTAACGGCTGTACAGAGTCCTGTGCTGAAATAACGGCCCACAAGCAGACGATTTTAGACTGGCTTCCGGATACCATATTTCAGGTAAGCAGGTTAGGTATTATCCAGGTTTTTAAGCCGTCTAAACAGTATCAGTTGTTTTTGGATTCCAGTGAAGCATTGGGTCAGCACATCAGCGCAATTTTACCATGGAACCCGGCTATGGCAGCGACCAAGGCCATTGCCGCTGCACTGGACACAGGTGAAATTCAGCTTTTTGAATATAATTTAACCCACAATAATAGAACTATTTATCTTGAGGCCCGCGTTACCAAGTCAGGCGAGGAGGAAGCATTGATAATTGTCAGAGATATCAGTGAATGGCGCCGGTCTGAAGCTTGCGATCTCTTACTGTTGGATATTGCTGTAAAAGTGCAGGAAGAACGGTCTTTAAAAGAAATTCTCAAACTGGCTTGTGAACGGATTATGGGAATTTTTGCTATACGGCTGGTTTGGGTTGAATATAAAGAACCTGATAACTCTGTAAAGTTTTTTACCTCAAGGGAGGAAGTTGCCTTTTTTCTGCAAGAGAACAACATTAATCTGGTAGAAGGCAGCGGGCTTACAGCAACTGTTCTGCGTACCGGGAAATTTCAATTGATGGATATTGAGGACCCGCGAATGGTTCCCTGGCGAGAACAACTAAATAAATATGCAGTAGTAACAGGGGCGGCCTTTCCTCTCAAAGTTGGGGGCCTGATTCTGGGAGCGCTGACGATATTTATGGATGACAGGGATTTTTGGACAAAACGGACAATTGTTCAGCTAACCAATTTAGCTGAACAAATTGCCATAGCAATTCATGTAATAGCCAACCGGCAGCGGCTGAGACTTCTTACGACCGGACTTGAGTCTGCTGCCAACGCTATCGTTATTACTAACCGGAATGGAGACATTCAGTGGGTTAATCCTGCCTTTCTCGAACTAAATGGATATAGTGAGGCGGAAATAATAAACAGCAATGTCCGCCTTCTGGAATCAGGACAACACTCACGGTCGTTTTATAAAACTATGTGGCAGTACGTTTTGTCAGGCAGAATATGGTGTGGTGAGATAATCAACCGCCGGAAAGACGACAGCAGGTATACTGCGGAAATGACGATTACTCCTGTTAGAGATGAAACAGGTAAAATTTCCAATTTTATTTCAATTATTCAGGATATTACGCAACGTAAACAGGCCGAGTCTGAGATGCTTGAAGCACAAGAAGCGGTTGCCCAGGCTGAACGATTAAGCGCATTAGGGATAATGGCGGCGGGAATCGCTCACGAGATAAATCAGCCTTTAAATGCACTGAAAGTAATGGCTGATGGCATGCTCTACTGGTATAATAAGGGCAAAATACCGGATATCGGCAGTGTAATGAAAAATGTCCAGGAAATTTCAAAAGATGCCGACAGGATTGATACTATTATTAAGCATATGCGGTCTTTTATTTACAGCAGCGAGTCTACCGCGCCAAAACCCTGCGATCTTAACCTGGCAGTGGAGGAATCGCTGTTATTGCTCGGTTCGCAGCTCCAGTCCCACAATATTGAAGTTAAGACCGATTTGGCGTCCGGGATGCCACCGGTTTTAGGAAATGGCACTCAGCTTGAACAGATTATTATCAATCTTTTGGTTAATGCCATGCATGCGCTGGATACGGTCGATAAACCTGACAAACAGATTAATATACTAACTGGCTGGAAGAAAGGTCAAGTATTTCTGGGGGTCAGTGACAACGGACCCGGTATAAGCAAGAAAATTAAAGGTAAAATTTTTGATCCGTTTTTTACTACTAAATCTGTAGGTGAAGGAATGGGGCTTGGGTTATCGGTAGTCCATTCTATCATTACATCCTACGGAGGCAAAATTAGCGTGAATGATAACAAACCGGCAGGTGTTACCTTTTGGATTGAGTTTCCTATCCTAGTGGACAAGCAGAAAGGAGAAGGATCGTGTGAACATCTTACTTGTCGATGATGATGCCCGCAGCAGGGCGGGAGTTGCTAAATTTTTATGGGAAATGGGTCACCATGTGACTGAATGCTGCGACGGAGAGGAAGCTTTTGCAGCTTATACTGCCGGCAATTTTCCAATGGTTTTGTCTGATATAAAAATGCCGAAATTATCAGGAATAGAATTGTTAAGCCGTATTACTGCTTTACCAGGTAAAAATGCGGATGTTGTGTTATATACCGGCCATGGAGATATGAATACGGCGATTCAAGCTTTGCGCGCAGGCGCCTATGATTACCTGTTGAAGCCCATTAATGTTGAAGAACTCGCAACCATTACTGAGAGAATTGCCGAACACCAGGCTTTGCTTCAGGAGAATAAAGTGCTTACCGAACGGTTTAGCGA
>JAEYSJ010000380.1 GCA_023434855.1 Bacillota bacterium
TCTTTAGAATATCACTCTAAGGGAATTCTTGTCCATCATTAGCAATCGAATCGGTGAAGATATATTTATTATTACAAAACTCAGTGCAATATCACATTTTAATCAAGGCACCCACTAAGTAAGTATGCCACGGAGTACAGGAAATAAGTAAACGTTAATGTCATATGTATAGACATTAACGTTGTTATTGCCACTAAGCCCGGAATCTACCAGTCAGGAAACCAAAATATAGGGATTGTTAAAATTAATACCAACCCATTTGTCCGTCCCTAGGTTTTGGCGTACAGTTGGGAAAACAAGGAGTGCTTGAACTTGGACTGCAATTGGGATTAGGGCTGCAATTTGGAAAGCAAGGAGCATTTGGATTGGGATTGCAGCTGGGAAAGCAAGTTGAAGACGGATTGCAGCTGGGATAGCAACCAGAACTTGGACGGCAGCCAGAACTGGGACGGCAACCGGAGCTTGGACGGCAGCCGGAACTTGGAAAGCAACCGGAGCTTGGACGACAGCCAGAACTGGGACGGCAGCCCGAACTTGGATGATACGGGCGTCCTTCTTCATCGAAAAATATTATTTCGGGATATTCATCCCATTCGAACCTATTACTCATAAAATTAAAATCCTCCTCTATACATAACTTTATTTCATAATATGCGGATCTTGCTGCAAAGGTTCCTTGTGGCGAGTTAACGAAAAACAAATCGGCCTCTTGGCTGATTTGTTTGTGGCATTTCGTACACTTTGCTGGATTTCGTGTACTTATTTACACAGTATCAGTTCATATATAAAGTAAAAAATATTTATATTAAGATAAAAACGGCCATACTATTTTGGTATTTGGATACAACATTAAAACAAGTCAGGATGTGCCAGACTGGCATAATACTTGCTTATTTTTTAATATAAACTATATATTCTTGACAAAATTTTTACACTTTCTGACCCTTATTTTACCGCATCTTTACAGCGGATGGGGTTACTATATAGGTGTAACAGTAATTTTTTTGAAAGAAGAGGGATGCAAATTGACTGACTTGTGGTTAGCCGGAGGGATTACGGTTTTGCTGTTCTTGTATTTAGTTTATGCATTAATGAAACCGGAGGAGTTTTAAAATGACTAATGACTTAATGATGTTTATTCTATACTTAATTGTTTTACTTGCATTGGCCTGGCCGCTTGGTAAGTTTATGGCCAAAGTGTTTACGGGGGAAAAGACTATATTCGACTTTGTTTTTAATCCTACGGCAAAGTTAATCTACCGCCTTACCGGCACAAAAGAAACCGAAGAAATGAATTGGAAACAATATGCTGTTGCACTCTTACTCTTCAATTTTCTCGGTATGATTATGGTATATCTCATCCAAATTCTACAGGGTATTCTGCCATTCAACCCTGAAAAACTGCCCGGGGTTGACCCCTGGCATCTGGCTTTGAATACAGCGGTAAGTTTTATGACCAACACCAACTGGCAGGCTTACACCCCTGAGACCACCATGAGTTACTTTACCCAGATGACTGTCCTGACAGTACAGAACTTTCTGTCCGCGGCCACCGGTCTTACGGTAGCGATAGCCCTGATTCGCGGTCTTACCCGCAAAACCGCGGAAACCATCGGCAATTTCTGGGTTGATATGGTGCGTAGCGTCCTATGGGTGTTACTGCCGCTATCAATAATCTTTACCTTAATCCTTGTCCAGCAGGGAGTGCTACAAAACCTGTCCCCCTATCTCACCGCGCAAACACTGGATGGCGGCGCTGAACAAAAACTGGCCATGGGACCTGTCGCCTCCCAGGAAGCGATAAAAATGCTGGGAACCAATGGCGGTGGTTTCTTTAACGCCAACTCGGCCCATCCTTTTGAGAATCCCACGCCTTTCAGCAACTTCCTGCAAGTGCTCAGCATTTTCCTGATTCCCGCCGGACTGGTATTTACTTTCGGCCATATGGCGCAGGACCGGCGCCAGGGATATGCGATTATTGCCACAATGATTCTGCTCTTTATTCTCATGCTTGGCACTCTCTATATGAGTGAACTATACGGAAATCCGCTTTTGAGTTCTTTGGGCGTAAACAGCCCCACTTCCATGGAAGGAAAGGAAGTCCGTTTCGGCATCGGCGGATCAGCGCTGTTTGCCACTGCTACCACTGCCGCCTCCTGTGGCGCAGTTAACAGCATGCATGACAGTTTTACACCCATTGCCGGTTTAATTACCATGCTGCAGATTAAGCTGGGTGAAATCATCTTTGGCGGGGTGGGTGCTGGTTTCTACGGCATGATGATGTTTGTCATCATAACCGTTTTCATTGTTGGCCTGATGGTTGGCCGCACCCCTGAATACCTCGGGAAAAAAATTGAAGCATGGGAAACGAAAATGGCAACCCTGGCGATTCTCATTCCCTCAGTCGTAATTCTTATTGGTTCCGGCATTGCGTCAGTTATTGATCAGGGTACCTCGGCAACTGCCAACCCCGGTCCCCATGGCTTGAGTGAAATAATCTACGCCTTCGCTTCTGCCGCCGGCAATAACGGCAGCGCTTTTGCAGGCCTCAGCGCCAATAGTCCTTTTTACAACCTTATGCTGGCATTAAACATGTATATTGGCCGCTTTGGCGTGATTATCCCTGCACTGTCGATAGCAGGCAGTATGGCTGCCAAAAAAATATCACCGCCGGGACCGGGTACCTTCCCCACAACCAACTGGTTATTTGTGGCCTTGCTTGCCAGCATTGTATTAATCGTCGGTGCCCTGACCTTCTTCCCGGTATTGTCATTAGGGCCGATTGTTGAGCAATTGTTAATGTTACAAGGTAAAACTTTCTAAAAAGAGGAGAGTATAGATATGAGTTCTCGCCAGAGTTTCAATAAAGAAATAATGGGCGAAGCTATCCGCGACGCCTTTCGTAAACTACATCCCAAGACGCAGTTCCGAAATCCGGTAATGTTTATTGTATATATCGGTTCATTTTTGACTACCGCCTTAATGCTCCGTGACATCATGGCAGGAAATACGGCCCATGTCGCCTTCTCCCTGCAAATCACTTTATGGCTATGGTTCACCGTATTATTCGCCAATTTCGCTGAGGCGGTTGCCGAAGGCCGGGGCAAAGCCCAGGCCCAGGCGCTGAGAAACGCCCGGACTCAGACCAAAGCCACTAAAATAGTGGGCAGTTCCACTAAACAGGTGGATGCGACAGAGCTGCGTAAAGGCGACATCGTTATGGTAAAAGCCGGCGAATTTATCCCCGGTGACGGTGAGGTAATTGAAGGCATGGCATCTGTTGACGAAAGCGCTGTAACCGGCGAATCAGCACCGGTAATCCGGGAATCAGGGGGCGACAAATCATCCGTCACCGGTGGCACCCGGGTATTGTCCGACTGGATTAAAATCCGGATCACTGCCAATCCGGGGGAAACTTTCCTTGACCGGATGATTACTCTGGTTGAAGGCGCGAAACGGCAAAAAACTCCGAACGAAATTGCTCTTACCATTTTACTTGTCGGTTTGACGCTGATTTTCTTGGTAGCTGTTGCGACAATCGAACCCTTTGCCGTTTATTCCGGCACATTAATCTCAGTCGCCATGCTGGTTTCGCTGCTGGTCTGCCTAATTCCCACCACCATCGGCGGCCTCTTAAGTTCAATCGGTATTGCCGGTATGGACCGGCTGTTAAAAAGGAATGTGCTGGCAATGTCCGGCCGGGCGGTTGAGGCTGCAGGTGACGTTAATGTACTGCTTTTGGATAAAACCGGAACCATTACCCTGGGCAACCGCATGGCAACCGAGTTTGTTCCCGCCCCGGGAGTGGAAGAAAATCAGCTGGCAGATGCCGCCCAGCTGTCATCCCTGGCCGATGAAACGCCGGAAGGACGCAGCATTGTTGTCCTGGCCAAAGAAAAATACAACTTACGGGAACGTGATTTACACACACTTGGTGCGGAATTCATTCCGTTTACAGCGCAAACAAGGATGAGCGGCGTTAATATTAAAGGACAACAGATCAGAAAAGGCTCAATGGACGCCATTCAGAAATATATTGACGAACAGGGCGGAATTTTTCCGGAAGCGGTAAAAAACGCCTGTGAGAAAGTTGGCAAAGCAGGCGGGACGCCGCTTGTTGTTGCGCAGGGAAACCAGGTGCTTGGCACCATTTATCTGAAAGACATTGTAAAAGGCGGCATTAAGGAACGGTTTAGAGACTTACGGAAAATGGGCATCAAGACTGTTATGATCACCGGCGACAATCCACTGACCGCTGCCGCTATTGCTGCGGAAGCAGGGGTAGATGATTTCCTGGCTGAGGCTACACCGGAAGCCAAACTTAAAATGATTCGCGATTACCAGGATAAAGGCATGCTTGTAGCCATGACAGGCGACGGAACCAATGATGCCCCGGCCCTGGCCCAGGCCGATGTGGGGGTGGCAATGAACAGCGGTACCCAGGCGGCCAAAGAGGCCGGCAACATGGTTGACCTTGACAGCAATCCGACCAAACTTATTGAAATCGTGGAAATCGGCAAACAGCTCTTAATGACCCGCGGTTCTCTCACGACCTTCAGTATTGCCAATGATGTGGCAAAATACTTTGCCATCATTCCCGCCATGTTCGCCGCAGCCTATCCGGCGATGAATATCTTTAATATTATGCGGCTGGCTACACCCGAGAGTGCGGTATTAAGTGCCGTAATATTCAACGCCCTCATTATTGTCGCCCTCATCCCATTGGCCCTGCGCGGCGTAAAATATCAACCCTTTGGGGCAAGTGTAATTCTCAGGAGAAATCTGCTGATTTACGGCGTCGGCGGACTGATTGTACCCTTTATCGGCATTAAAATAATTGATATGATTATTGTTGCCCTAAGATTGATATGACTTTACTGAAAGGAGCGGGAAAAAAATGTTGAGATCTATTATAAATTCTTTGACAATGTTGATCGTTATCACGCTGCTTACCGGACTGGGTTATCCTTTGGCCATGACCGGCCTGGCCCAGGTTCTTTTTCCCTACCAGGCAAACGGGTCAATTATTGTCCATAATGGCAAGCTTATTGGATCAGCATTGATCGGACAGAGCTTTACAAGCGCCGGTTATTTTCATGGCCGCCCATCAGCAGCCGGCCAGGATGGCTATGATGCCACCAGTTCAGGCGGCTCTAACCTCGGACCGACTAACAAAAAATTAATGGATACAGTATCTGATACTATTGCCAAAGTCCGCGATGAAAATCAGCTTGATCAGCAAAAGCCTATTCCGTCTGACCTGGTACTTGCTTCAGGCAGCGGACTGGACCCGGATATTTCCCCGGCTGCAGCCTACCTGCAAGTAGAACGGGTAGCAAATGAACGGGGATTAGCAGTTGACCAGGTACGCAAACTCGTCGACAGCCATGTTCAAGACCGTCAGTTAGGTATATTGGGTGAACCCCGGGTAAACGTGCTTGAACTAAACTTAGCTCTGGATGCTCTTAAACACTAAGATTATATAATATAAAAAAAGGTGGCGATTGCCACCTAATGTTTGACATTATCTTTGTCAGTTGAAGTGTTTCTGGATAACGTAGTTCCAGTATTAGCATCCTTTTGGTCCTTAGATTTTTGGCGAGCATGGAACTGGTCAATATTTTTGCCGCCAATATTTTTACTGCCACTCATGACATCACCTCCATTCTAGTATGAACAACAATCAGTTAAACAACGCCTTTGGTATTTATTTTGTAATTTCTCTTTAATAGTCTTGCTCATTAGACCAAAATTATGTTCCCATATTTGTGCATTTTCAGCAGCCGGAAATGCAGCACTTATCACGGATTGTATAAAAAAAGTGTAAAAAATAATGAAGAGACCATTATTGCTTTGCCAGCATTTCAATAAATACTTCGGCCAAAACAGGATCAAACTGAGTTCCCGCGCAACGGCGTATTTCATCGATGGCTTCCTGAGAGGTCATAGCCTTCCGGTAAGGACGGCTGTTTGTCATGGCATCAAAGGTGTCTGCAAGTGCCAGTATGCGGCAGGCCAAAGGTATTTTCTCACCACTAACACCAAGAGGATACCCTTGACCGTTCCACCATTCATGATGCTTTAAAATCCAGTCGGCAATAGGCACCAAGTCTGGCGCTGATTTGGCAATACGAAACCCAATTTCCGAATGGCGCCGCATAACGGCATATTCTTCAGGTGTTAGGCTGTCGGGTTTAAATAGAATGCTGTCAGGAATACCGACCTTTCCAATATCATGAAACTTGGCAAAGAGGCGCAAATCGGCAATTGTCGGCGCTGGAAGCTCCAGTTCCCAGGCTAATGCTTCTACAAGAGTTTGCAGACGGTCGGCATGACCTTCTGTAATATAGTCCCTGGCCTCCAAAGCCTGCATCATTGCTTGTACAATTGCACTTCGTGTACTCATGCTCTGGTGCATTTTTTCCCGGTACATGTTATTATCTGCTTCCTTGAACAGTATATCGATATTATCGACCATGTTAAAGTCTGCCGCCCAGCCGATAGAGAGGCTTAGCGGAAGCTGGGAATTCGCTTTGTTATATTTCTCCACAGACGCCTTTATCGCAACATCAAGCTTTATCATTTTTCCCTGGTCAGGCTCAAGTACAAGTAGAGCGAATTCGTCCCCGCCAATTCTGGCAACAAAATCCGGAGAAGTCGCACAAGACTGCAGTAATTTTGCGGCAGCTTTAAGCAATTCATCACCGGCGTGATGGCCTAATGTATCGTTAATCAGCTTGAGACCGTCAACATCACAAATGAAAATTCCTACACCTTTGTTATGATAACAAATTTTGTGAGTTTCTTCCTCAAAGTATGTCCGGTTGAAAACCGTCGTTAAGGAGTCATGCAAACTAAGATATTCCAGTTTTTGTTCCATTTGTTTTTTTTGCGTAATATCCCTGACGATAGCCAGTACCTCATCGTCGCTTACTTTCACAAAGCGGGCCTCAAAATCGTATTGCTGGTTATTTTGCTGCAGTTGATATTCCAGTAATTGGATGCCGCCACTATTAATGGCATTTTGAATGCGGGAAAAAACTTCATGGGCCAATTCTTCAGGAAGGATATCAAAGACACTTTTCCCTCGCATCTCCACCGGAGAAATTTCAGAATTTATAGGAGAATGATTGTCAAGATGTACGCCTTGTTTGTTGTAGAGCAGCATATAATCAGGAATAGCCCTTAAAAGAGCCAGTTTTTGCGTTTGTGAATAAGCAAGCTGCGACTCTATTTTTTTACGCTCCGAAATATCCCTGGCAACCGCGAGACAGCATTCTGTACCATCAATTGTTGCTTTCCTGATGTTTACCTCTAAATACAGATTCTCGCCCTGTTTATTAGTTACAGACAACTCTGCAAGTTGGGAAAATTCGATAGACGCGTTTCTAATCATCTCTACTAACTTGCCATTACAGTGAGCGTTAATTTTTTCTATGCCCATTTGCTTCATTTCCAGCAGGGATATGCCAAATAATTCTTCAGCCTTATGGTTGCAGTCTATTGGCTCCGCCGAGACTGCATCATGCACGAGAATTGCATCACTTGTTGCATCAAAAATAGCTCTAATTGTTTCTTCCTTCTTTTTGCGTTCTTCCAAATGCTGCCGCAATTGAGCATGCAGCTGAGCATTATCTAAAGCAATCGAAGCCATTGATGCAAAACGCTCCAGCAGTTCAACGTGAATGGTATCGAAATGCCGGTCAGGCTCAGTATATGCGAGGCCCAAAGTTCCAATGACCTTTTCTTTCGACTTTAAGGGAACCTGAATTATCGATTGAACAGCACCTAATTGAGGCGCATTAGAGCGATGTTCCCATGTTACATAGTTCTCGACAATAGAAGTTTTGCCAGTCTGAAAAACCTGGCCGACATGTCCGGTATCAGGTTTTATTTTAAAGGTACCTGGCTGGGCTTGGAAGATTCCTAAGCCCAGCTTTATATCAATGAATTCCTGTTCAGCATCCAAAAGGCTTATAAATCCATTCTCTGTCCTGGCAAGTTCGGTGGCACTGTAGACAATCACATTCAGCAGGGTATCCATATCAACCTGATTAATAAGACCCACCATTGCTTCCTGCAGCGTCAGCAAGATTGTATTCTGAGTTCTAATCTTTTCCCGCGAACCGAGTACCTCATTAAATTGCTGCCGCAATTCTTCTTCTGTTGCAATCAGTTCTTCATGGACAGATGTAAGTTCATCAAAGTTATTCTGCTGGAGTTGGTTGGATTGAGATAACCGCATTATATAACGCCTGCTCATGATGTAGACGATAAAAGCTGTAATTACGACATATAACCAGCCCTTAATTACAGATATAAACGCCGTTACATCTTTATCAAGGGGTAAAGACCAAACCAGGGTTTCAGAAAATAATATCCAAAGGATTCCAAATAGGAAATACACTAAAGAAATTTTTAAAGCGTATTTTTTATCTGTCATGGTATTCTCTCCTCTCTGTAAAATTCAGGGTGAATCCCATGCTCTATTATGTCATATAGTGTCATATAATGAAATTTAATTCTATAAAGTCTCAATTTCTCCTCTATTTGGTCAATATATTTACTGGCAAGCCTTATTAACGAGATAAGAGAGAATTTAAAAAACCGCTTGTTACTCCTTTATGGCATAGAACAGCATCAGGAAAACTATTTTTTGTTCCTGCCTATGTAATTTAACAAAAACGGTTTGATAAAATTTACATTTAGTGCGTAAATTATGGTAAAATTGACTTGGTTTTATTTTTTTAATATTTAAAGGGGGCTTTTCTTTGTTTAAAAAATTATCACCTTTCTTTTTTGTTTTTTTTGTGCTTTGTCTTGTTACACAACCAGGTTTTGCCCTGCCGCTGCCTGATGGAGATTTTAACAGACAGCAGGCAATTGATACTTTTTTTAAAGACAAACCTGAAAATCCAATTGAAGGTATTTGGGTAACAGATGATAACAAATATGAACTTGCAATTGTTAAAAATGATTTTTCCATCTGTCAGGGATATGATTATATTGGATTTATAGTTCAATCTACCGACCCTGCGTGGGAAGCAGGCAAAATCAAGCTGCAGCTGAAGGCTACCGCTATTCCTAAGTTGTTTACCGGATTAGTACATAAAAAGCCGAACAGTTATCTCAATATAACAGATGAGCAATCAGTAGGAACTACTTTCCGGATAGGTGCCAATCATATTATGCAATATACCAATGAACGGAAAGAAATGAAGTTTCTCTTTAGAATATATCCGGGAACTGCAAATGCTAACACCCGCTCCGGTACCGGGTTCTTTATAACCGCCGACTTACTTGTAACCAACAATCATGTCGTAGACAATTCCGAAACCATTGAGATTAAATATAACAATGGTCAAAAAGCATCAGCTACTGTAATAAAAAAAGATCCTGTCAATGATCTGGCTTTATTAAAAGTAAATAAATCAGAACCCTCAGTAACCCCGTTATCAATAGCCAATATCCAAAATTGCAAAGATGGTGATACTGTATATACTGTAGGATTTCCCCTGCCGAACCTCCTAGGCACGAAAGCCAAACTAAGTGAAGGAATAATAAATAGCACCACAGGTATTCAGGATGATGTAAGGATGTATCAGATCAGCATCCCGATACAGCCCGGGAATAGCGGCGGTCCGTTAATTAACGCCAAGGGGCAGGTTGTGGGTGTCGTCACTGCCTCCGTAAATCCGATTACGTCTCTGCTATTAACAGGATCCTATCCGCAAAATGTAAACTTCGCCATGAAAATTAATTATTTAAATAATCTTCTTAATACGCTTCCCGAGGAAATACATCTTCCCAAAAAAGGTTCCGGTGAACTTACTCCCGCCGAAATTATGGTTTTAGCCAAAAAATCGGTTGTGGAGATTGAGGTAAAATAATATAATCTAAAACCAAAAGTAACACTGCAAATTGATTTTGTATTATAAGTAAATGACCTGCTGCCCAAACAGACAGCAGGTCATTTGCCATTTGATGTTCCTAAGTGGCTTAGCTTTGGCTCCTGGTAATGATAATTACTGCGCACACAATAAACAGCTGTGTCAATAGCAGCGGAAGATGTCAGTTGTTCTTTGGCCAAAATAATCGGGGTCTACTATGGAAATTGGTAAAGACCCTATGTACCTTAAACCATTTTTTTCATATTATATGTAAAGCCATCTATTTCATAGTTATTATCCAAAACCTCATACGACCTGTTTAAAAAGATTATACTAATTGGGGATTAATTTAGTAACGATTACTATTAAAGGAGACTTGGGATTTGTTGCCGAAATAATAGCTAGCTTTTCCCCCTTGGTAACCGTTTTTTACAAATTATTTTTTAGGAAAATAACGCCTTGCAAAATTCCAGTATCAGTGCTGATTGTTGCCGGAATCGTTTAGTTGGAGTATAAGGAATCGTTGCCGGCGCAAGAATATCGGAGGTAAACCAGTTGGAAATTATTCGATGTGACAAGGTTAGTTTGACAAAAAAAGGACAACATTTGTTGCAAAATGTTTCATTGAAGATAGAACAGGGGGAGCTAATCGGCATAGCCGGGCCTTCCGGTTCCGGCAAGTCCTCCCTCTTTCGAATCTTGAATCTTCTGCAGAGTCCTACCGAGGGAACGGTAATGTACAAGAACAAAGACATTAGGCAATACAATCCCATGCAGTTACGCCGCCAAATAGGATATGTACTGCAAAAACCGTATCTTTTCGAAGGTACGGTTCGCGACAATCTTGAGTATCCCTACCTCATCTGGAGACGGGATCCAGATGAGGCGGAGATTAATTCATATCTGACAAGGGTTAACCTGACTACCGGGGTTTTGGTGAAACGCGGCAGCGAGATGTCCGGCGGCGAACAGCAGCGGGTTGCTTTTGTCAGATCGCTGCTGGCTAAACCGGAAGTATTGCTGCTTGACGAAATATCGGCGGCATTGGACGAACAAAATACGTTGGTCTTAGAGCAACTTATCAGGAAGGAACAGGCGGCGCGAAACATAACCGTACTCTTTATTTCCCACAATACCGACCAACTTCGCCGCTTAGCGCAAAAAATAATCTATATAGAACAAGGACAGGTGAGTTTCTACGGGGAAACCGACGAGTTCTTTGAAGTCCGGGGAGGTTTGAAAGATGACTAGCATGACTTTGGCATTAACCTTCAGTCTGGTGGCTGTGGCTTTGGCGATATCATATAAGGAAAAGATAGGCCTTGAAAAGGACATGATCGTAGGCAGCATCCGGGCCGTGATTCAGCTCTCCGTCATCGGGCTCGTCCTTAAGTTCGTGTTCAATTTGAACAATGCTCCTTTAACCAGCATAATCTTGCTTATAATGGTTTACAACGCCTCAACGGTAGCGGCCAAAAGAGGATCAGGCATCGGCCACGCCGGAATTATTTCGTTTGCGGCTATTCTGGCTGGCCTGGTAATCACACTAGGCGGTCTCATCGGTTTTCATGCTGTGTCTTATCAGCCCAGTGAAGTTATCCCGGTCAGCGGAATGGTAGTCGGCAACTCGATGGTGGCATTAGGACTATTATACAGAGATCTGCTAAGCAGCTTCGCTGATCGCCGTGAAGAAGTGGAAGTAAAACTCTGTTTAGGGGCAACGCCGCGCGAAGCGGCCAGAAACCTGATTCGAAACAGCATTAAGACGGCTATGGTGCCGACAATCGATTCTATGAAAACTCTCGGGATCGTACAACTTCCCGGAATGATGACAGGCTTGATTTTGGCCGGTACGTCTCCGGAGGTAGCTATCAAGTATCAGATCATGGTTGCTTTTATGCTTACAGGGGCTGTTACTATTTCTGGATTTATCGCCAGCTACTGGGCTTACCGGAGTTTTTTCAACAACATGGCCCAACTCGTTGACGAAAGTTGAAGTGTAACTTCCAAACCCGATTGCCAGCAAAAATATAAAGCAGGAGAAATATAAGCGTAAAAAGGGCGCTACCAATCTGCATTCTTGCAGATTGGTAGCGCCCTTTCACGCTTTTCTCATGGAAATCCGCAAATGGTGAAGACGTTCCACGACCATGCAAACCCACCTATTTCGCCAAAAGACGCTTTGGGAATATTACCGGAATAGTCGTCATCATCTTAAATTTCTACCGATTTAAAAATTTCTCGTAAAACCTAATGTATATCCATGAGCATTGTAGGACGGATTATGACTTCTAAAACCATTAGAAATATGCATGAACATATACCCGACATTAACTGAAGAGTTTTTGCTTATTTTGTAAATGAATTGCGGTCCGATCCGCCACATAAAATTAAAATATCTCCCTCCGGCCGGGAATATTTTGTCATAAATAATAAATCCGCCACTCATATCTATTGCTTCATATAGCTTTCCCGAGACGTGCCTTTCATTGCGAATCATATAAACAGGCCCGATGCCGAGGGCAGAACAGCCTTTTTGATTACGGTCATCATCATTTAGGTACCCATACGGCCGGGTGACTGTAATGCCTCGATATACAGATCTATTATTTGTTTGCGAAATATTCTCAAGCATATGTACTGATACTGTGTCAATATAGCGGTCTCTAAAGTGCGTATGAGTAAAGTAATCCCACTCCAGTTCATACTTTGGGTCATTCGGTTCACGCGTGGAGTCGGCCGCATAGCAATATGACTTTCCCGGCATGCCAATCAGCAAAATAGTAATAACAAATACTAAACAAATCAATCTGCGCACAATACGACACTCCTTGTATGAGTTTTTCTACCTGTATCAGAATTTATAACTTTTCGGGCAACTGCAAACAGTTGATTACCTGCAGTTTAGCCGAAAAGTAACTTAAATTCCTCACAGTACGAAAACGGAACGTTTTTCTTAATTCACTGGCCTTCTGTGAAAAAGAACAATGGTTAATATTCTATACACTGAGTTAATTTCCCTGTTAAATTATCAAATTATCGGGAAGATTTTTATATTTAGCGAACCCCGGCTTATAATGGATTATGTTTGATAAACGTGTTTTCTTCAAGCTCTTTATAAGCTAGATTTAATTCTTCCTTAGTATTCATAACAATCGGGCCACCCCAGGCAATCGGTTCCCTTAAAGGTTTCCCCGATAAAAGCAAAAACCGCAGCCCTTTGTCGGAAGCTTTTGTCCGAAACGTAAACCCTTCATCAAAAAGCACGGCGTACCTCGCCGGAACATGCTGACCCGTGCCGGGGCCAAAATATCCCTCACCCTGCACAATATAAACAAACAATGTCTCATCCCTCACTGTATTCAAGCGCCACTCAGTCCCCGGTTTCATTTCTACATCAAGATACAAAGCCTTGATATATTCACCTTCCATGGCCCCCATTTTCCCCTTATAGGTTCCGGCGATAATGTGTATCTTCTGTTCCCCCTCGTCGATTACCGGAATGTCTGCCTTCACTATTCCATGATATTTTGGAGTAGCCATTTTATTTTGCGCAGGCAGATTGAGCCACAGCTGAACCCCCAGCATTCTTTCACTGGGCTGGGGCATTTCCTGATGAATAATTCCCGAACCTGCCGTCATCCATTGGCAATCCCCGTCCAAAATGCTCCCTTTGTTCCCCAGGCTGTCGCCGTGTTCGATATTCCCCTGAAGTAAATATGTAATGGTCTCGATGCCGCGGTGCGGGTGCCAGGGAAATCCCCTGATATAATCATCAGGGTTTACGGAGTCAAAAGCGTCCAACAACAGAAACGGATCAAAATCCTCAGTATCACGATGGCCAACAACCCTTACCAGTCTTACACCGGCGCCGTCAATTGCATGCTTACCGGTTACGATCCTGCGTATGGCCCGTACATCGTTCATAGTCATCAACTCCCCATATAAAAGTAATGTCTACTGTTCTCATAAGAAAAACGTTCCGTTTTCGAACAGTGAAGAATTTAAGTTACTTTTCGACTAAACTGCAGGTAATTAGCTGTTTGCAATTGCCCGAAAAGTTATAAATTCTGATACAGGAAGAAGAACCGTCTTCTCAGACGGCTCTGGATTGCAAAATGCAAAGCAGATACAACAATACCCCTGGACCCATTTCCCCCAACCATGCTGTTGGTATACTGATGAAAAAAAATATTGCAGGAACTTTACTACAGTGAATATAAACTCCCTTTGAAATTAATTTTTCGCAGGTTGAACCACAATAATCCCCTTCATCGACGGATGTATAGAGCAGAAATAGGCGTAGTTTCCCGGCTCGCTGAAAGTAAAGGAAAAGCTTTCATTGGCATGCAGCTCGGGGGAGCTAAATAACTGGTTGTTGCTCACCACTGTATGGGGCACCTGATCCTGATTGATCCAGGTGACTTTTGTCCCCACAGCAATTGTAAGAGTCGCCGGCTTGAACGAAAATCCCTCGATTACCACTTGTTGGCCGCTTTCTTCGGCAAAGACAACTGAAGTCAGTGCAAGCAGCACCAATAACACTAAAACCGCATATCTCATCATTATTCCTCCCGTTATTCAAGGTTTGTGCCGGTTTCCTTCACCTGCTAATTTACATTGACGATAAACCAGCTGCTGATAATATTTTGACCTTTCATATCACCGACTACCATGTCCTTACTGAAATAGTAGAGCGGCCAGCCTCTGAAAGTAGTTTGTTTCGTGCCGTCTGCCCTCGTGATCGTGCCAAAGTCGGAGGAATCCAAATTGGAGGGAACTATTATTTCTCCGGCATAAAATGCCGGCCAGTTAGCTGCAACCTTCCCAGTGGTGCTGCTTACTCCGGGTGCATCTTTGGTAAAATAGTAGAGAGTTCTTCCCTGACCGTCGACAAGGTAATTACCTAAATCAGCATTTTGGGCCGTCATGATCGTATAATCCGACTGAGCCAATCCTATTGAAGTGGACGCCACCAGGAACAGACCAACAAGTAAAAAGATTATCGCCAAAGTATTCTTTTTCACATAAATCCCTCCTATGTTTATTGATAGGCATCCAAAATTCATATGCCCCTATTCACTAACTGAATCGAAGCCACCCCTCCGTCCTTGACCGTACATAAGTTAGGACAACATATCTAACTTTCTTAAGGGTTAAGAGCTTGGCTGGTGCCGAGTTATACCGAAAAGTCCAGTTGTACCTTTTCGCACAACCAAACCTGCACCGCCGTTCCAAAGAATTGTCATGCAACACTCCTTTATCCCCGTATTCTCAGAGTTCGAATCGTATCAATTTAAACAAGACTCTAACCCGAGTGACAACTTTATAATGCAAGAAAAATGCCAAAACAGCACAACTTTTATTTTGATAAGCGACTCATGACAGTACCCGTTCATATACAAGCTTTTTAGTCCAGTATCTGTACAACACCCTGTCCACCGTCAACAATAACCCGGCCACCGGTCTTAAGCCTTGTGGTGGCGTTACCGCATCCTACAACAGCAGGAATACCAAGTTCTCTGGCTACAATGGCCGCGTGGGATAATGGCGCTCCAATATCCGTAATTATCGCTGCAGCCCTTGGGAACAGAGGTGTCCAACCTACATTGGTGGTTGATGTAACTAAAATCTCACCTGTCTGAAGCATTTCGCCTTCTTCCGGACTTGTCAAAACACGCACATAGCCTTCAATCCTGCCCGCCGCTCCGGCAAATCCTTTAAGTGTTTCGGCGTCAAATACTGTATCAGGCATAGTGGCATCATAGTAATCACTTCTTCTGTTCGGATCTTTAGCCCACTGGAAAGGGTCAAACCGTCCCCGGATAATTGCTGGAAAGGGCGGCAGTGTTTTGTACTTGCTATAGGTCTCTTTTCTGGCCGGAATATGCTTGAGTGCCAAATCATCGCCTGAAAGCAGATTCAATACTTCAGCAAGATAAAGGAAAAACACATCGTCGCCAATGCCGGTAAGCTCTCCGGCCCGGAGCGCAAAAGCGCGGTTGACCCTAAATACCCGCACAAATTCCGAGCGAGCTGCTTCCCTAAGTCTGGCGGCCTCAGACGCTTTAGCTATTTGCTTTTTAATCTTATTTACCTTATCTGGGAACTGTTGCTGAAACCGCTCCCAGGCGTGTTCATAGCGGGCCTCCTGCTTATGGAGCAGCCCTTCCACATCGGTATTTGATCTTGCAAATTCTTCGATCTGTCTTTCTAACCATTTAGCACCCTCTGCCGGATGGGGTATTGATAACTCAAATTCATGGGGACCCCGGTGGCCATATTGCATTAAATATTCTTCACGGCTTATTTCGCCTTTAATAACTTTGTCGATGCCAATAACCAGTCCTAAACTTGCTAATCCGGCTTTCCCCCGCAAATTAGATAAAAGTATGTTTGTATCCTCAGGTCCGATTAAGTTTGACAGCTCTTTACTCAGCCTCAAAAGGAGAAAGGCTTTGCCGGCCCCTGCTATTAGACTAAACCAGGCTTTAAGATTATAAGGGTTTAGCTCTTTAATCCATAAGCCCAATAAGTCTTCTTGCGTTTCCA
>JAEYSJ010000183.1 GCA_023434855.1 Bacillota bacterium
GTTGGGCGGGCTGTAGGAGCTGAACCGGTTATTACTACCGCAACAGATGTCATACATAAACCTGCCGCCGACGTGCTGGCAGTCAAACTTGACTTGGTTATGGAACCTTTCGCCCAATTAAAAGGCATTAACGCGGCGATAGCCAATGGCGAACAGGTAGCTTTCTTTATTGACTTTTCACTTGTTAACCGGCACAGGTATCAGCAACAGGCGGCAGACCTCGGTGTCGATTTACAGGACATGGCGGAATTGGCTGACGGCAATTATGATGCAGCGGTTATCATCACCGACAAGACAGTTCCGGTCGGGAAAACACACCTGTTTTTGCGCCCGCCAACCCTGGCAGCAGGCATCGGCTGCCGCAGGGGTACTGCCAGCACCGATATCCTATACGCTTTGCGGGACGCCTGCACTAGGACCGGGCGCAGTATTGGCAGTGTTGCTGTTATTGGCAGCAGCGTGGTTAAGCAGGATGAACCGGGCTTGATGGCGATTGGCCGGGATTTGAACATACCGCTTAAATTTTTTACTAATGCCGAAATACAGCAATGTATTACAAAATATGAACTGGATACTTCACAGTTTGTGGAAGAACAGATAGGAGTTGGGAATGTATGCGAGGCGACAGCGCTTTTAGCGGGGCAGGCGGACAAGCTGATCTTTCCGAAAACAAAATACAGCCAGGTGACCATCGCAATTGCCGCGGCCACATAGCGGTAATCGGTATCGGACCAGGCAATTTACAGGACATGAGCCCACGGGCCAAGGAAAGTATATTATCAGCTGATGTGGTTGTAGGCTATGACACATATCTTGATCTGATAAAAGAATTATTACCGGGAAAAATCTTAGTGGGTACAGGCATGATGCAGGAGGTTGACCGTTGCCAGACTGCCGTGGAACAGGCGCTGGAAGGTAAAAAGGTGGCAGTTGTTTCCAGCGGCGATCCGGGGGTTTACGGGATGGCCGGATTGGTTTTGGAGCTTGTAATGAAAATTAAGCCAGACATTCGCCCGGAAGTTACTATAGTACCGGGTATCAGCGCCGTAGGCGCGGCGGCAGCTATTTTAGGGGCGCCGTTAATGCACGATTTTGCGGTAATCAGTCTCAGCGATTTGCTTACTCCCTGGGAAATAATCAAAAAGCGGGCCGAGATGGCGGCGACCGGTGATTTTGTTATTGCGTTGTATAATCCCAAAAGTACTAAACGGGTAAGGCAAATTGAAGAAGTGCGGGAAATTGTCCTTAAATATCGCAAGGGCACCACTCCGGTAGGCATTGTCCAGAACGCTACCAGGCCTGGCGAAAATATGGTAATATCCGATATTGAAAACTTCACCAAGGAACATATTGATATGTTCTCTTTGGTCATTATTGGCAATAGTCAAACATATGTACAGGACGGACGGATGATTACCCCCAGGGGTTATAGCTTATGATTTTAGTGCTTGCGGGAACGCAGGATGGCAGGAAAATCACTGATATATTGGACCAGGCCGGTCTGGCTGTAATGGTGTCGGTAGTAAGTGATTACGGACGCCAATTGGCCGAGACCGGTAAGGTCGCTGTAAATGCCTGTCCGTTAACCCTTGACGGTTTGGTAGAACTGATACGACATCAGGGCATAAGCCTGGTATTGGATGCCAGTCATCCTTATGCTGTCAATGTGTCCCAAAATGCCATGTCGGCCTGTGCGGTAACAGGAATTAAGTATTTACGGTACGAGCGGCCTGCCGTTCCTTTTCCAGCATATCAGCATCTGCATGTTGTCAGCAGTTATCCGGCAGCAGCCCAGGCGGCTGCCGGATTGGGCAGAGTGGTATTTCTGACTACCGGCAGCCGGCAGCTTAAAATATTTAAAGATGAGCCAGGTTTACGGGAACACCGGCTGATTGCCCGGGTTTTACCGGAACCGGACATTCTGAGTGAATGTATACATATAGGTTTTACCCCACGGGACATTGTTGCTTTGCAAGGGCCATTTTCCCATGAGCTTAATATTGCATTATTTAAGGCTTATGATGCTAAGGTAATCGTAACTAAAAACAGCGGGAAAATCGGCGGCAGCGATACGAAATTTACGGCTGCAATGGAATTAAATTTGCCGTTGGTGGTAATTGATCGGCCTGCGGTCAGTTACAGCGCGGTAGTATCTTCGGTTGATGAGATATTGAAACATGTAAAATAAGGAGGGTTATCAATTATGAGCTTAGGAATTATTGTACTGGGGCATGGCAGCAGGGCCATTGTTGGCGAAGCCAATAAGGTTACTTTTCAAATTACCGATATGGTAAAAGCAAAAATGCAGCATGATTTGATTGAAACAGCAATTATGAACCGTGAATCAGGGCTGCAAGGCATTAGTGAGGCGGTAGCCAAACTGGTGGCCGGCGGAGCAAAAAATATTAAAATTGTTCCCATGTTTTTGACTAATGGCATGCACATTAAAAGTGATATACCTGAGGAAATTGAAGCACTGAGTACAGAATATCCGGGTGTAACCATTTCTATGACAGGACATATCGGCGCTGACCCGCGCATTGCGGATATTTTAGTGGAGCGTATCCGGGAGGCCCTATAATGCAATTTATAACTGATCCGGCGGCTATTGAAAAACGTAGTATGGAGATTATTGCGCCCTATTTGGCCGGTTTTAATTTGACACCTGAGGCGATTAAAGTGTATTCGCGGATTATTCATGCCGCCGGTGACCCCGAGTACGCTAAAGTTATCCAGATTCATGCTGATGCCATTAAAGCAGGAAGACAGGCGCTTAAAGCAGGGTGTGATATTTTTTGCGATGTGGAAATGGTGCGTACAGGCATTAACAAACGCCGTTTGGCAGAATACGGCGGGACAGTGCATTGCCTGATTGCCGATGAGAAAATTGCCGCTATAGCTAAACAGG
>JAEYSJ010000205.1 GCA_023434855.1 Bacillota bacterium
CCTTTACGGAGAGCTTGACGCATTTTTGCGCCAATAACGGGGTGAGCTTCAGTGGGGTTTGCCCCGATTACAAACAGCATTTTGCTATTTGGTATTTCATTGATAGAATTAGTCATTGCTCCGGAACCAAATGATGCGGCCAGACCGGCCACAGTGGGAGCGTGTCAGGTACGTGCGCAGTGATCAACATTGTTGGTTCCAATCACCGCGCGCATGAATTTTTGCATCATATAGTTATCTTCGTTAACACAGCGGGCCGAACTAAGTGCAGCTATCGAGTCAGCACCATGTGTCTTTTTAATTTCGCCGAATTTAGTGGCAATCAGATCAAGGGCTTCATCCCAGGATGCTTCGACGAATTCACCGTTTTTCTTAATTAACGGCGTGGTCAAACGCTCAGGGCTATGAACATAATCGATGCCAAAACGGCCTTTTACGCAGGTAAGCCTGCCGTTAACAGCACTGGTCAGGTTAGAAGTAACACCAATAACTTTACCGTCTTTGACATTGAGGTCGAAGTTACAGCCAACACCGCAGAACGGACAGGTTGTTTTGACCTTTTTGTCCGGCATTCCTACACCATGCATCGGCTTTTCAGTTAAAGCGCCTACCGGACATGCCGATACACAGGCACCGCAGAATACACAGCTGGATGATTCAACCATAGCATCATCAAAAGCAGGAGTTACTTTTGTATTGAAACCGCGTTCAGTCCAATCCAGGGTGTTGCAGCACTGCACTTGCTGACAGACGCGCACACAGCGTCCGCACAGTACGCACTTTGTGTTGTCCCTGATTATGAAAGGATTGCTCTCATCAATTTCAAAGTGACGTTTTTCACCCTTGAAGCGTATTTCTGTAACACCAAGTCTATTTGCCAGGGTCTGCAACTCACAATTCAGGTTGCGCTGGCAAGTAAGACAGTCTTGCGGATGATTGGCCAGCAATAGCTCTACTACGGTTTTACGGGCTTCATGAATAACAGGAGAATTAGTGCGCACAACCATTCCGTCTGCCGCAGGATAGGTACAGGCCGTAACTAATCCCCGCGCTCCTTCAACTTCAACGACACAGATCCGGCATGAACCTTCAGGAGTTAAATCAGCAAGGTGGCATAAAGTCGGAATATTGATACCGGCAGCACGAGAAGCTTCCAATACTGTGGCGCCCTTCGGTGCTTGCACGGTTTGACCGTTAATGGTCAAAGTGATCATTTCCATTAGAGGTACTCACACTCCTTTCAAAAATACGGCATATAGAACATTTTATATGCCAAAGACAAACAGAAAACATAAGGCTGAATTCCTGTAACTCCTCCCCTCATTGATGTGGCCTTAAATCTACGGGTTAAGCTCTGGCATTTTAGCGACCATTTCTCACACAATAAAAAACAGTCTGCTAAAATATATAGCCACTAAAATAACAACAAAAAATGAGACATCAAATGCTAACACATTACTGTCTTGTCCATGGTGATGTCTCGCCAGATCACAGCAAAAAATATGAGTGAAATGGTAAATGACCTATTTACAATGCTAAAGTCTGGTGAGTATGGGATATTTTTCACAAATTAGTTTACGCAGGGACGGGTCAAATTTATATCTGACGGCCTGCTTATTGAAAAATTAATCGATTATAGTTTCTATAAGGTTTACCTAAAATCCTGCTAAAAACCGTATTTTTTTTTACAAATATTTATCAAAATCAGAATTATGAGATTTTCGTATACCCGTATCGGTAAAATACGCTCATATAAAATAAACACTGCCAGATTCTACTTACCCATCAGCAAGTAAAATAATTTCGACTTCACTCCCGCTAGGCAGCGGCGGACTATTTTCCGGAATTATTATTAGCGAGTTAGCAATCATTGCCGCTTTTAGCATACCATTGCACTGCAGTCTAAGTGGTTCGACCAAAATATCGTTATCTTGTTGCCAGCACCTTGCCCAAACAAACCGTTGTGCCCCGGTACTTTTCCCAAATGGCGATGCCATAACTGCCTTGACTCTGGGTCGCCACCATTTTTTGCGGCCGCCCATTTTTATTAATATGGGCCTGACCAACTGTTCAAACGAAATCGCTGCCGCTGCTGGATTCCCCGATAACCCTAGATAAAGTTTACCATTTTTTATGCCGGCCAAGACTGGCATACCCGGTTTAATACTTACCCTGTCAAACAACAAGGTAATCCCCAGTTTTTTGTATACCTCGCCTATCAGGTCGCAATCACCCACCGAAGCTCCCCCTGTTGTAATTACAACATCGCAGTCAGAAGCTTTTTCAAGCATCAAGGCTATTTCATCCACACTGTCCGGCACATTTCCCAGCAAAACAGTTTGCGCACCTGTATCCGCTACCTGAGCGCTAAGCATATAACTGTTGGAGTTGCGAATCTTCCCTGGTGTCAAAGGAGCGTCCACCGGAATAATCTCACTGCCGGTGGCAATAATTGCTACCCGCGGCCGCCGAAAAACACAAACCTGTCCTTTTCCCAGTACCGCCAGCATACCAATTACACCGGCATTTATCACTGTTCCGGCAGAAATTACTTCCTCCCCGGAAGCTATTTCTTCTCCCCGGTAACAAATACTTTTACCCGCTCCCCTGCCTTCCAAGATTGTGATTTCCTCGCCTTCCACGACCGTGTCTTCAACCCGGACAACACCGGTGGCGCCTGGCGGCAATGGCGCGCCGGTCATAATCCGGCAAGCGGTCCCTGGTACAATAGTATGACGAGGAACATCACCGGCGCAGACATAATCAACCTGACGTAAAATTACCGGTTTATCTGGCACCGCGTCCTCTACTTCCTTATCTATAAGAGCATAGCCATCCAAAGGGGATCTGTCAAATGGCGGAAAATCCATGTCAGACACCACCGTTTCAGCAAGTACCCGGCGCCAGCCTTGGCTTAATTCTACGGTCTCTTCAGGCATAACTTGAACTAAATTCAATAACTTAGCTTGAGCCACTTCTAATTTAATGGCCATCTCCCTAACCCTCCAGTATTACGACCATTTAAGGGCTATTTCCCAAATGAGCAGGCAGGATAAGAACATTCCTGACAATTCAGACATAATCCACCATACCCCATTACAGCAAAATCGTGTTTGCTCAACTGTTCACCGGTTATTATCCGGGGAAAGACAAAGTCAAAAATGGTAATCTTCGAATACATACCGCAGGCGGGCATGCCTAAAATAGCGGTATTATTTAAATACGCCAGCATAAACATCGCCCCGGGGAGCACCGGCGCACCATAGGTAATTACGTCAGCACCTGTTGCTCTGATTGCTTCAGGAGTAACATCATCAGGATCAACCGACATTCCCCCTGAGGTCACAACGATATCAGCACCACTATTGATATGATTAAGGATAGTTTGGGTAATCATTTCCCGGTCGTCCGGACAATAAGCTATGCCGGCTAATTTAGCCCCGTAGAATGCGATTTTATTAGCAATTACCGGTCCGTACTTGTCCTTAATTCGCCCATAGTACACCTCATTGCCGGTAACAACTACCCCGACTTTTAGATTGGCCAGTGGACTCACGGCAATAATCCCTGAATACTGCCCGGCAATTTCTTCAACCTTACGTACCATGGACTCTTCAACTACCAGAGGTATTACCTTAACCCCGGCTAAAATATCCCCCGCTTTGACCAGTCTATTGCTATGCAGAGTGGCTAACACTGCGTGTTCAACCGAATTGATTGCTGTAACAGCTTCCTTGTTAACCTTTAACAGCCCATCCTGCTTGGCAATAATATTAACTCTTCCTTCAGCAGGATCGGCAATGTTAGTATTAACCCCCGCCACACATTTAGCAATTCGGCGAACAGCATCATTTTCGTGAAGTTGACCTTCATTTAATTCAATTAAGAAAATGTGTTCCTTGCCAATATCCTTAAGATGTGGAATATCTTCGGGCTGAATAATATGACCTTTTCTAAAGGCCGGTCCTTTATATTCACCTGGCACGATTTTGGTAAGATCATGCCCCAGCACCATCCCTACAGCTTCACTTACATGAACTTTTTTCATTGTAACCAGACTCCCTATTCCCTTAATAGAGTATGTTTCAAAAAACACACTTCCTAAATTTATTTAAGACTGTTACAAGATGCCCAGATGCTAGGCGCACCGGAAGCCGCGCCGCGAGGGCGTACGTTGTTTGTACGTTGAGCAAGCGGCTGAGGAGCAACAACGCAGATGGGTATTTTGTAACAGTCGCTTATAATTTTACCTGGTGGGAATGGGTGTATATATTAAACCGTTTTCCCCTTGCAAAACCGATGACGGTGATTCCCAACTCTTCCGCTATTTCCAGGGCCAAACTGGTCGGAGCTGAGCGGGCAATAATCACAGCTATATTCATTTTGCTTACTTTAAGCAATATTTCTGAAGAAACCCGCCCGGAAAATACGATTATTTTTCCTTCGGTAGAAATTCCTTCAATTAAACAGCGTCCATACAACTTATCAAAAACATTATGGCGGCCAATATCCTGACTGTAGAAAATTAACTTGTCAGCACTTGCCAAGGCCCCACTGTGCACTCCACCGGTAGTATGGAATAAATCCGACCGGTCTTCAAGCATCTGTACATAATTCGCTATTGATTCCGGTGCTAGTACGACCTCGCTGGTAACCGGCCGCGCAGTCAGCGCGTCGTTGGCAAAGTAAAAAGCGCTGCGCCCTTTACCGCAACAGGCGGTAAGATAGCGCTTCAAAAACATCTTTTCCGCCACCGTTTCACCGGAGAAGGTCTCTACCTGAATGATGCCCTGCAAAGTATCTACCCTGAGACTTTTTATATCACTGGCACTGTGAATAATTCCTTCAGCCGCCAAGAAACCGGTAACAAGATAATTTTCCTCACCCACACCAGCCAACATAGTGATTAATTCCTGCCCGTTCAAATAAATAGTCAGGGGAATTTCCTCGACTATGGCTTCCTGGGTATCAGCCCTTTCTTGTCCACATAGCTTTATTACTGGAAGTGAAATTGTCCCATACGGTATATCCGGTATATTCATCCTTTCACCCCTCAACATAGTCGTAAGCCTAAGCTTGTCCAAAGTTTCACATACCAAACTCAGGCGCGCAGAATCGGTACAATACGCCGCCTGCTTTTTCTGCTTAACAGTAGTCTAAAACAGAGTATTCAAATTATACCACCGGGGCAAATTCTAGTCAATGGCCCCGCCAAGTAAGCATTTTCCCCGCATTTCTCCAACAGGAATACAAGACTTGCACACCATTGTCAACTTGTGTGAACTAAACCGCAAGGTGCCAGAACACCATTACAATGGTGAAAGTTTATCAAATATTAATAAAAATACCCTCTAAGTCGTTATTATTTGGCTTAAGGGTATTTTGTATAAAATCCTGCCTATGGTAATTATGGTCATAAAGACTATTTAGCTTCTCCTCGATTCCGGCAAAAAAGAGTAACCAGCACTTTCTTGCCAAAATCATTATAGGCAGGGATTTTCAGTATGGATTTCACCTCAGAACGATAAAATTAGATTCATAAAGTTTGCTATTAAGATTAAAGACCTGCCGATACGGCAGGTCTTTTCCCGTAAGTCAACTGGCATTAAATAATGGTACGGATATCTATTGTTCAACGTAGCATCCCTTAAAGAATAAAAGCTTCTGTTACACAACAGTTTTTTCTATTTTCGCTGCACATGCCTTGTATTCGTAAGTTTTGGTTGTTTTGTCATAATGACCGCTGGTAATTTGATTTGTGGGAGTTGCCGGATAATGGAAGGACATCCATATGCCACCCGGCAGGACGACGTCAGTTACCCAGGCTTTAGCCTGCACTGCGCCCCTGCGGGATGATACGGTAACAGTATCACCATCATTGATGCCTAACAGTTTTGCGTCATCAGGGTGGATCTGAACCCGCTCTTCCGGACGGAATTCGGTTAGGTGCTTGGAATAAGGCGCAGTGGTAATATTATAATGATACAGAATGCGTCCTGTAGTCAGCAGCATTGGATATTCGTCGTCAGGTTGTTCACCTGGCGGCTGATGTTCAATGGCTTTAAATATGCCGCGCCCGCAGGTAAAATCACCGCCTTGGTGCAAATACCTGCTGCCTGGGTGGTCTTTAGCCGGTACCGGCCATTGCAAGCCATTCTGATCAATCCGTTCAAATGAGAGTCCTGTGAAAATCGGGCTCAATGAGGCCATTTCATCCATGATTTCACTCGGATGATTGTAGTTCATCGGATAGCCCATTTTATTGGACAGATCTCTGATAATCTGCCAGTCGGCGCGGGTATTGGCAATTGGTTCAATGGCTTTGCGAACCCGTTGTACACGGCGTTCGCAGTTAGTAAAAGTACCGTCTTTTTCCGCAAATGATGCAGCCGGCAAAATGACATCAGCCAATTTCCCTGTCTCAGTCATAAAAATGTTCTGCACAACAAGAAACTCAAGCTGTTTAAAACCTTTGGTTACATGGTGGGTATTGCCGTCAGTCAGTACCGGGTCTTCGCCCATCACGTACATAGCCTTCAGTTTGCCGTCAATAGCGGCGTCAAACATGTCGGGAATCATTAAACCGACTTTGTCTGACAGTTTTACACCCCAAGCTTTTTCGTGTTTTTCGCGGGCTTGTGGATCGGTAACTTTTTGATAGCCGGAATAAACATTAGGCAATGCGCCCATATCGCAGGAACCCTGAACATTATTCTGACCGCGCATTGGATTAACGCCGGCATTGAGCTTGCCGACATTGCCGGTCAGCATGGCTAAATTGGCCAAACTCATAACATTGTCGGTGCCACAGATATGTTCGGTAATACCTAGTGTATAGAAGATCGCCGCCCGTTCGGCTGTTGCATAAATCTTAGCCGCTTCTTTAATTAAATCTTGAGATACACCGGTAACGCTTTCAACATATTCGGGGGTGTATTTTTCCACGACAGCAGCCATTTTATCATAGTCGGTGGTACAGGATTTAATGAATTCCGGATCATGCCAGCTTTCTTTAATGATAATACGCATCATGCCGTTAATAAGGGCAATGTCGGTGCCTGGCTTCAACTGCATAAATACATCCGCTTTACCGGCCAGTTCAATTCTCCGTGGATCGGCGACAATCATTTTGGCACCTTTGCGCAGGGCCTGACGCATTTTCGCACCGATAACGGGATGGGCTTCGGTTGGGT
>JAEYSJ010000274.1 GCA_023434855.1 Bacillota bacterium
GTGCAGCTAAAAGCACGCTGACCATACCGGTATGCCAGTCATGACAATGTAAAATTTGCGGGGTAAAATCCAGATGTGGAAGTGCCTCAAGCACTGCACGGCAAAAAAAAGCAAACCGTTCGCCGTCATCAAAACAGCCATACATCTCCGGTCTTTTAAAATAGTACTCATTATCCAGAAAATAAAATATTGCGCCGTCGTAGTCTAGTCTTTTTATACCGCAATATTGATTTCGCCATCCTACAGGCACTGTCATTTCATGAACATGCTCCATCTTTTCGGTATATTCTGCAGGAATAAAACCATACTGCGGCAAAATAACTCTAGCCTGTACATTTTTCTTATTAAAAAATTTGGGCAAAGAAGCCACTACGTCTGCTAAACCTCCGGTTTTAGCAAACGGCGCAGCTTCAGCGGCAATAAACAACACATTAATCATTTTTTAAATCACTGTCCCTTTCTTAATTACCAACGGATAGTTTCTTTCCCCTTTTACCCATTTTCCGGCATTAATACGCACATCTTTATCACATATTACATTTTCAACAATAGCATCTTCAGCAATTTCACATTTTTGCATAATTACGCTGTCCCTAATATGTGATCCCTTGCCAATTGTGACACCACGGAAGATAATGCTATTTTCTATATGCCCGGCAATTATGCAACCGTTGGCAATCATAGTATTTACTACTTTTGAGCCTTCTTTATATTTTACAGGAGCTTCATCTTTTACCTTGGTATAAACTAATCCAGACTTTGCAAACAGCTCCTGCCAATTTTCCGGTTTAAGCAAATTCATATTATGTTTATAAAAATCCTGAATAGAATTAATCCTGGCAAGATAGCCTTTATATTGATAGCCATAGACTTTTAACTTGTCTATATTGTTTACAAAGCCATCCCTGACAATATCTGTTCCCCCTTGAGAACTGCAAGCTTTGACCAGGTCAATAAGCAAGTCTTTTGCTAATATATACATCCCCATTGATATTTTGCTGCTGCCATTTTTCCCGGGATTGACCTTCATGCCGACAACCCGGCTACCCTCACCTGTAGCAATAGTAATACAGTGGGTGCAATCCAATTGTTCGTCAGCCTCATCCTGGTATAAAATAGTTACATCTGCCTGAGTATCCAGGTGAAATTTAAAGGCTTTACGGTAATTTAAATTACAAATCACACTGCTGCCTGAAATAAGAACATATTTTTGGCGGCTATTGGTAATATAATCCATATTATTGATAAAGTTTTCCACATCGCCCTGACAAATACCTGCCGAAAAATTTGTCGCAGGGGGCAAAATAAAAAGACCGCCCTTTTTGCGCATCAGGTCCCATTCTTTGCCTGACCGCAAATGGTCCATAACTGAACGGTATTTATTCTGCACCAATATGCCCACATTTCGGATACCGGAATTGACCATGTTTGACAATGCAAAGTCAATAATACGGTATCTACCACCAAAAGGGACGGCTGCCACCGGGCGATTAGCCGTGATTTCCTTTAACAATTCGTCTTTTTCATTAAGATTGATAATTCCCATTACATTCTGCATCGTTACACCTCTTTTAATCACAATTCTCTGCCAGCCTTGTTATTAGACAACTTGAAGTTTTGGTACAATTCCATTTTGGAAAACCTGGGCTTCCCGGGGAATTACTATATTGTCGCTTACCACTACAATATCCCTGACCCCATTAACCGGAGGAGCTGCTATTTTGCTATAGGTTTCAATAACGCTGCGCCGGCCGATGATCGCCTTGCTGATCTCTGCATAGGATTCTATATGTACATAAGGCATTATAATAGAGTCTTTAATTTTAGCACCTTCGCCAATATGAACTCCCTGGAAAATAACGGAATGATCCACCTCACCGAAGATAGAACATCCTTCGCTAATTAATGATTTAGCCACTTTCGCATTAGGTCCAAGATAATGAGGCGGCCTTGTTGGATTTACCGAATAAATCTGCCACTCAGGATTATATATGTCCAGGGCTGGTTCATCCTCGAGAAGGTCCATATTCGCTTCCCAATAACTTTCCACTGTCCCGACATCTTTCCAGTAGCCATCAAAAGCATAAGCATACAGGCGGAACCCAGCGAAAAGCATTTTGGGAATAACATTTTTGCCAAAATCATGACTGGAAGTACTATCCCTGCTATCTTCCAGCAAAACTTTTTTTAACAACTTCCAATTGAAAATATATACTCCCATTGATGCCAGATTGCTGTTAGGATTAGCCGGCTTCTCCTGGAAGTCGAGGATTCTGCCATTATCGGTGGTATGTAAAATACCAAACCGGGATGCATCACTCCAAGGCACCTCAATCACCGCAATAGTCACTCCAGCACCTTTAGCCTTGTGATAAGCAAGCATTTTTGCATAATCCATTGTATAAATATGATCACCGGATAATATAAGCACATAGCTTGGATTAACAGATTCAATAAAATTTAGGTTTTGGTAAATAGCATCAGCCGTTCCTTTATACCACTCTGCTTCTTTTTCCCGGGCGTAAGGCGGTAACATAAATGTCCCCCCATCCTTACGGTCTAAATCCCAGGCGCCGCCCATACCGATATATTTATGTAGTGCCAGCGGTTCGTATTGAGTTAGAACACCTACCGTATCAATTCCTGAATTACGGCAATTACTGAGAGGAAAATCAATAATGCGATATTTCCCGCCAAAAGGTACAGCGGGTTTGGCGATTTTCCTGGTCAGGACCCCCAGTCGACTACCTTGCCCGCCTGCCAATATCATTGCTATGCAGTCCCTTTTGCACACTATAACTCCTCCTTCGGCTTTCTCAATTGTCACATCAGTCATTTGAAGTGAAAACCACAAACGGTAAGGACGCGACATGGAAAATGTTTGCCTTGGATTATATGCACTGGGTAGATTAAAGATTCTCCTGCTAAATGTGCAAAATTTGCCAATTCGCTTGATATATAATATTTTCTGTTTAAGAATAATATTACTAAGCCAAACGAAAAATAATTTGTTTGCAAATTATAATCATATAAATAACTTTCCGATAAAAAGAAACTGCTGTTAAAACAGCAGTTTCTTTTTATCGGAATACAGATTCAGTTATCCTTTTTGTTCCAGCCTTTTAGTTGCTCTATATACGTTCCGGCAAGATCCATTACCGTTATATCACCGCCCTGATCGGTCGCATCCTGTGAAGTAAGTGTAGCTAATACACGATCATCATAATAGACGATCACATTCGATCCGTCATTGTCAAGAATATATTTATCCGGGGAATAATCAGGTAATTGACTGATACGGTATAAAGCTCCAGCGGTAAAATAAGCCCGCTGTACCGGTTTGTAGCCGTTAACCGTGGCGGTCATCGGCGGCAGTTTCCATTCACCGTCCACCACCTGAGCAGCCTTACCGTTTTGCTGCTCAACTACCTTGGGACGTACTTTGGCCTCATTGAGATAGTTTTGCGCCGCCGCGACTCTGGCCTGCCCTTCAGGATGATCGGAAAATAAATCGTAATGGTATTTCTGGTCAATTTCGGATAATTTTTTAAGTCCCAGCAACATACTATAGGGATTGTAGCCTGCCCGGTAGGAATGCACAAATCCCAGATAATCAGCTTCCCGTTCATCTTCCCGGCTATAACCGGCCATAATGGCATCATATGCCATACTCTGCAGGAAAGCCCCCCGTTCTCTGAAAAGCACGGCAAACAAGATACTCATCCCCAGGCTTTTTTCCATTTGACGGACAGTATGCCGCTTAACCACATGACCTATCTCATGTCCAATGACTCCAGCCAGTTCATCGTCGGAAGGCATTAAATCCACCAGTCCTTTAAATATGTAAATAAACCCGCCCGGCGCCGCCATTGCGTTAATTTCATTCGAATTGAGGACTTTAAAAGTATAAGGCAGTTCCTTGCGGTCACAAACTGCCACCAAACTCATACCAATTCTATTTACCCGGGCCTGCAAAGCCGGATCATCTACCAGCCCGTATGTTTTCTCCAGCTGCTTGGCCACATCCCGGCCAATGGCAATCTCATCTTTGGTGCTGATCAGCGTCCCGGCTTCAACTACGGGTGCAAACCACAAACCTGTCAGCATTACCAGGCAAAACAACATCCCCATAACCCGACGAACATTTGCAAACATATCGTCATTCCTTCCATAAAACCTATTGCTTGTCATTTTTTATATTCTTTACAAGATAAATAACTCCTCTGCATTGCATTTCATCAAAAAAAGAAATTTATAAATTTAGCAGGGAAAAAAAATTGCAGCTCGAAGAGTTATTTTTTTAGTAAATCATTCCCATTTATGCTATAATATGTTTGGTGATTATATTTTGCAATATGCTATAATATGTCACAGCATTATTCAAATAGTATATACTATTTGTCGAAAGGTGGGTGAATTTCATCGAATTAACACCAAGGCAGACCAGCATTTTGGACATAGTACAGACTTCCGGCCCAATTACTGGCAAAAAAATCGCAGAAAAGCTGGCCGTCAGCCGCGCGGCACTACGACCGGATTTAGCCATATTGACTATGTCCGGCTTGTTGGGGGCCAGGCCGCGTGTAGGATATTATTATACTCATAAAAACCCCACAGATGTAATTGCCAATATTCTAGGAAACATCAGGGTGGCAGACGTTAATTCACTGCCAATAGTGATAAGAGAAAACTGTTCAGTGTATGATGCAATTGTGACCATGTTTATTGAGGATGTAGGCACAGTGGTGGTAGTATCAGAAGGCGGTTTCCTGGAAGGGGTTGTCTCTCGTAAAGATCTATTAAAAGCCAGTATGGGCGAGAAAAAGCTGAACGACCTGCCAGTTAAAATCGCTATGACCCGTATGCCCAATATAGTTGTTACTACACCGGAAGAATCAGTTATACATGCTGCTAAAAAACTTTTAACCCACCAAGTGGATTCCCTGCCGGTTGTAAATCTAATTGGAACAGATAACTCCGAAAAATACCAAGTGGTAGGACGTTTCACCAAAACTACTATTACCCGGCTGTTTGTGCAGTTAGCTAATAATTGAAGAAAACGTTTTATTTTCACAACTTTTTTTCGGGCAAGGAGGTATTTTTTGATTAACCTTAGCATTGACCATATTCCTATTGTATACATATTATCTGATTCGATTGGCGAAACGGGGGAAGTGGTGGTAAAAGCCGCAGCCAGCCAATTTGATTCCGGACGCATAGAAATCAGACGGGTGCCGTATCTGTTTTCATCCCAACAGATCGAAGAAGCCTTGCTGGAAGCAAAAGATGCGGGGGGTATAATTGTCTACACTCTGGTGCGCCTGGATTTAAAATCTTTTCTGGAGAATAAAGGGAAAGAACTGGGATTGGTCTGTGTAGATATCATGGGACCGCTGATTGATGCCATGAAGACCATTTTCGGTCTGCCGCCACGGAATGAGCCAGGGCTAATCCGTAAAATCGATAAAGAATATTTTGACAAAGTTGAGGCTATTGAATTTGCCGTAAAATTTGATGACGGCAAAGAGCCGCGGGGGTTGCTCAGGGCTGATTTAGTTCTAATCGGCATTTCCCGTTCATCAAAAACCCCTTTATGTATGTATTTAGCTCACAAAGGCATCAAAGCTGCCAATGTACCGCTTGTTCCGGATGTGCCTCCCCCGCCTGAACTATTTAAAGTACCCCCTAAAAAAATAGTGGGGCTCACCATAAAGCCTTCCTTATTGTTGGAAATACGCAAGGAACGCTTGAAGATCATGGGATTATCGCCAACAGCCGATTATGCCAATTTGGAACGAATCCTGGCCGAACTGGAATACGCAGCCGATATTATGAAGAGAATCGGCTGCCGGATAATCGACGTTACCAACAGAGCTATGGAAGAAACTGCTGGCAAACTATTGGAAATATACCGAAAAGGAGTGGGTAATTAATGCCGAAATATGTTTACCAATTTAATGAAGGACGGGCTGACATGCGCTCGTTACTGGGTGGCAAAGGAGCCAATCTTGCAGAAATGACTAATATTGGTTTGCCAGTCCCCCCGGGAATGACCATCACAACTGAAGCCTGTAAGGAATATTATCGTGCTGATAAGAAGTTCCCTGCCGGCATGGAGGATGAAGTACGTAAAGGCTTGGCCCAACTTGAAGAACGGGCCGGGAAAAAACTTGGCAACCTTGCTAACCCCTTGTTGGTTTCTGTACGCTCAGGGGCTGTATTTTCAATGCCTGGCATGATGGATACCATCCTTAACCTGGGCCTTAACGAGCAAACAGTGCAAAGTCTGGCGAAAAATACCGATAACTTAAGATTTGCTTATGACTCTTATCGCCGTTTTATTCAGATGTTTTCCGATGTTGTGCTGGAAATCCCCAAACATGAATTCGAACATCTTCTCAGCCAGCAAAAGGACAAACAAGGGGTTACTTATGACCAGGAACTGTCTGAACAGTCACTTAGGATAATTATTGACAACTATAAAGCTTTAGTAAAAGATACCATCGGCCGGCCTTTCCCGGAAGATCCCATGGAACAGCTATTTATGGCAGTTGAAGCGGTATTTAGATCCTGGAACAATGACCGGGCCATTATCTACCGCAACCTTAATAAAATCGACCATGACCTGGGCACTGCCGTAAATATCCAGGCTATGGTATTTGGCAATATGGGCACCGACTGTGGCACAGGCGTAGCCTTTACACGTAACCCTTCAACCGGGGAAAATGTGCTGTATGGTGAATACCTGACTAACGCCCAGGGTGAAGACGTAGTAGCCGGCATCCGCACACCCCAGCCGATTGCCAAACTTAAGGATGAAATGCCTGAAGTATTTGCTCAATTTGCCGCTACCGCCAATACTTTGGAAAAACATTATAAAAATATGCAGGATATTGAGTTTACCATCGAAAAGGGCAAACTGTATATGCTGCAGACCCGCAACGGCAAACGTACCGCCCAGGCGGCCGTCAAAATTGCCCATGATCTGGTAGCCGAAAGACTGATTAACAAACAAGCAGCCATCCTGCTGGTAGAACCGGCCCAGCTTGATCAACTGCTGCACCGGCAAATTGACAGTACAGTAAAAATGGATGTAGTGGCCAAAGGCCTGCCGGCCTCGCCTGGCGCAGCCTCCGGCGAAGTTGTGTTTGATGCTGATGATGCCGAAAAACTTGCTAAAACCGGCAAAAAGGTACTCCTTGTCAGAATGGAAACCACCCCTGATGATATCCATGGCATAGTAGCCGCCCAAGGTATTCTAACCAGCCGGGGCGGTATGACAAGTCATGCGGCAGTTGTAGCCCGGGGTATGGGCAAACCCTGTGTCTGCGGTTGTGAAGCCATCAAGATTGATTATGCCAAGCAAGAGTTTATCGTAAACGGTATTACTGTCAAAGCCGGTGATATTGTTTCCATTGACGGCGCCACCGGCCGGGTTATCCTGGGCACAGTTCCGATGAAAGACCCTGAGCTTTCCCAGGAATATCTCGAACTGTTGTCATGGGCTGATGAATTGAAAAGTCTGGAGGTAAGGGCCAATGCCGATACACCGGAAGATGCTCTGAAATCCCGCCAGTTCGGCGCCAGAGGAATCGGCCTTACCCGCACCGAGCATATGTTTATGGGTCAGGACCGCCTGCCCTATGTTCAGCAAATGATTTTGGCTGAAACGCTGGAACAACGCCAGGAAGCCCTGTCCCATCTCCTGCCGATGCAGGAAGGCGATTTCTATGGCATATTAAAAGCCATGGAAGGATATCCGGTATGCATACGGCTGCTTGATCCACCTCTCCATGAGTTTTTGCCCAGCCTTGAAGAACTGCTGATTGAAACCACCAAGCTGCGCACACTGGGCAATGATCCGCAAGCGCTGGCTGAAAAAGAAGCTCTCCTGAAAAAAGTTCGCCAGCTTCATGAGTTCAATCCAATGCTGGGGCATCGTGGCTGCCGTCTGGGCATTACTTTCCCCGAAGTGTATGAAATGCAAATGCGGGCCATCTTTAACGCCGCCGCCCGTCTGACCAAAGAAGGATTTAAAGTTTTGCCGGAAGTAGAAATCCCGTTGACTATCAGCAAGGAAGAAATGGACTTCTTTAAAGAACGTATTGATGAAATTGCCAAGGAAGTTATGGCTGCTTTCGGCGCAACCTTCCATTATACCTCAGGCACGATGATTGAAATCCCCCGGGCCGCCCTGCTGGCCCATGAATTAGCCGAAACAGCCCAATTCTTCAGTTTTGGCACCAACGACCTTACCCAGACCTGCCTGGGTTTCAGCCGTGATGATGCAGAAGGCAAATTCCTGCCCCATTATTTAGAGAAAAAGATCTTGAAAGAAAATCCGTTTATCGCCCTGGACCGCAAAGGCGTGGGACAATTAATGAAAATCGCCGTGGAAGGCGGCCGTAAAACCCGCCCGGATATTTTAATCGGAATTTGCGGTGAACATGGCGGCGAGCCCAGTTCGGTAGAATTCTGCCACCAGATCGGTCTGGATTTCGTCAGTTGTTCCCCTTACCGCGTACCTATCGCCCGTCTGGCAGCAGCGCAGGCAGCAGTCAGCCACGGAGAAAACTTCGGCACCAGGTAAAAGACAAATAAAGAACCGCTGAGCATCCTTGGAAGGTACGGAATAAACGTTTAACCGCCAAGGACGCCAAGAGCGCCAAGGGATTCTTGTATTTTTTCTTGGCGCCCTTGGCGTTCTTGGCGGTTATCATTTTTATATTGCATATAGACAAATTCAGATAAGCCACAAGGCACCCAACGGTTGGGTGCCTCTTATTTTACAACAATAACTGTAAATAATAAATATTAGCGATAGCTTACCGTGCCGGCAGAAAGATTATAGTAGGCGCCTACTACCTTTACCTTACCTTTTTCCATAAGCTCAGCCAAAATCGGGCTAGTCTTAAGAATGTTAACTTGGTCATCAATGTTTGCTTTAACGGCATTATCCACCAGATCGCCCTGCTGAAGTTTAGCTTGCGCTACTGCCGGTTTGATCAACTCTACAACAGCGGGAATTTTCCCCGGAGCCTCACCGCCGGCGACAGTTGCTTTTACCGCGCCGCAGTCCTGGTGTCCCAACACAACAACCAGGTTTGCCCCTAAATGTTCCACAGCGTACTCAACACTGCCAACAACCACATCGTCAACATCTTCACCTGCAGTCCTAATAACAAACAGGTCACCCAGGCCCTGGTCAAACACGATTTCCGGAGGAACCCGGGAATCAGAACAGCTGACAACAACCGCAAAGGGATGCTGTCCTTTGGTCAGCTGTGCCCGCCGGTCAGCGCCAATATTAAGATGAGCGAATTTCCCGGTCACAAACCGCTTGTTGCCTTCTGTCAGCTTTTTCAGAGCATCATCAGCACTTACACCTGCCTCACCAGCAGTAGAGGCAAATGCTGACACCATCATTACTGACCAAACAATAATTGCTACCACCAAAGACATTACCTTTTTCATACAACACCTCCATAAAATTTCCAGCAGAAAGATACTCGTTGCATTGCTTATCCCTTCGCCGCATATAGGGTGTTATATTCTACATAGTTAATGGAAAAACCTCCAATAAAGTAAATAATAACCAAATGAATAGCACCCCGCTTTTGCGTGGTGCTGAAAATTTTAGTTTTCCGAGATTTCGCACCCTATTTTAAATTATAGCCTGACTAATATTCAAATTGCCTGCCTGTTGTCAGAGACTCGAGAAACAACTTTCCGTTAACACGGTATAGAGTTGTCAGATCACTGACGGTTACCTGATTGACAGGCACCCGCCACAAAGAGCCGTCTGTCTCCGGCCTTTCCTTATCGCCATAGGCGGCCATATCATGAATAATGTAATAACCGCCGCGGTCCTCACCAAGATACAGCATAACATGGCCGTTCATATGCAGTGTCGCGCCCGGCAACAGCTTCTGCAGTTTTTGCGTCCGCTCTGCCAGACTGCTCAGCCGCAAATCAACGGATTTACCTGCCGAATTCTCCTGTTCATCTGCGTTGCGCGGCAGTTTCAACCCAAACGTACGATAGATATTCATAATAAAGCCGGAACAATCCGTTGCCTTAAACATGCCTCCCCAGCCATAACGCTGCCCCTGCATTTTAAAGGCCTGTTTTATAATATTAGCTCGGGTATATGGCAAATAACCTGGTGTTACGTCTGCCGTCGATGGTATCAACGCCTGCTTAAATTTTAGGTTTCCGGAGGCATCCCGCACAGGAAGGATAACAACATAGTTGCCGGCCACTGCCTGATTGTCAACAACTGCAGGAATATCTCCCAGATGGGCCAGAGGAATTTTCGCCCCCATCTGGAACCCTATTTCCGATAATTCAGGCGATACCGGATTAAATGCCAGTTGAAAATTAGCACCGGTAACTATTAAGAAACCGGGTTCCCTCATGTAAGCCAGCCATTCCTCCCGCGTGGCAGCTACAGCTATATCCTCTGCCGGCAGCCAGCCGCGGTAATAATATGTCTGAATATAATACCATTTGGAATCAAGGCTCTGGTGCAAAATTACCAGCGGTTCCGCCGGGTCGACTGCTGTTTTCTGAAACCGGTCAAATTCCCAGTCGTCAGGTGATTCGAATAGCCCGTCTTTCGTCGGATACGTTCTCAAATCCGCCCGGCGGACGGTAAAGCCATACCGCACTATATTCTGCTCCAGGACAGCCTGTAGATTAGTCTGGGTGCGCAATGCTTCAAAGCCGGAAGCAGGCACTGCGGCACCGTTAATATAAACCTTGCCCCCTGGCAATTGCACGGAATTAATATAGTCGACAAGCGTCTTTTTGCTGAGTATGGCTGGATAAGCCGCCAAATCATACACAGTATCAGGCAAGTTGTGTATAATGTCCAGATTAAACTTGGCAATCTCCTGTTGGTTCATGATTAACTTGTCCGGATTACTCAATTTATTTACCCAAAATTCAGGATAATCCTGCTGAGTCATTGTCTGACCTGTTGACACTAAGGGAGCATTCAGAATAAAACATAGGACTAATAATATTATGAATCGGCATTTCCTGTCCGTTAACCATAGATAACACTTATTGTTCCTCAGCATAGCCATCCTCAGCTTTCATGATAATATATTATCTCTGAAATTTCGACTGCTATGCTGATTTTCCTGCTGCTTCTGCTGCGCGCCGGCCAATAAGAAAACCGCCCAGCGTCTCTGAATATTTATTAGACAATCATCACATTGTAAAAAACATATCTAACCGCCAAGGTCGCCAAGAAAAACATTGGATTTTATTAATAGATGTTTGGATACTAAACCCTTTTAGGGATGTATTTCCCCGGTAAGAATATTATCTCACTGGCAAATATGAAAAATATCCCTTGGCGTTCTTGGCGCCCTTGGCGGTTAATCGTTTTCTCCCGCTCAAAAACATATACTTTCCTACATTCATTGTAAGAAAAAACAGTCCTTCTCCGTAGAAAAGGACTGTTTCGTATTTCCCGTTTATTCACCTTCTGGGTAATTGCTTCTTGGCGTGTAGTGGGTGTGCAGCAATTCATGAGACTTATGGCCCAGCGGCTTTTCAAGGAACTCTTCGTACAGTTCCTTAACGGCCGGATTCTCATGAGACTTACGGAGTTCCATACGCTCGTCTTCTGCATACATGGCATCCATCCGCTTTGTACGAATTTCGGGATCGCAGGAAATAGGCGACCCGCCACCGCCGATGCAGCCGCCGGGACAGCACATAACTTCAATAAAATGATAGTCGGCTTCACCTGTACGGATCTTATCCAATACTTTCCTGGCATTGCCCAGACTGTTGATGATTGCCACTTTAATAGCCAGGTCGCCTACTTGAACGGTTGCTTCTCTCACACCTTCAAGGCCCCGGACATGCTTAAAGTTAATATCCTCAAGAATTTTACCGGTAACTATTTCGTATACGGTACGCAAGGCAGCTTCAGTTACACCACCAGAAGTACCGAAGATCTGGCCTGCACCGGTGGCAATACCCAGGGGATTATCATACTTCTCATCTGACAGCTTGGACAAATCGATTCTGGCCTGTTTGAACATACGTCCCAGTTCCCGGGTGGTGAGCACCACGTCAACATCCTGGTATCCGCTGCTAAACATTTCCGGCCTGGTGCACTCGTACTTTTTGGCGGTACAGGGCATGATTGAGACACTGACAATGTTAGCCGGGTCAATACCCATTTTTTTGGCATAGTAAGTTTTGGCCAGAGCGCCGAACATCTGCTGCGGCGACTTACAGGTGGAAAGGTGATCAAGCAAATCCGGATAGAAATGCTCAATAAACTTGATCCAGCCAGGACTGCAGGAGGTTATCATCGGCAGTTTGCCGCCTTTGGTAATCCGCTCCAGCAGTTCGCTTCCTTCTTCCATAATGGTAACATCAGCCGTGAAGTTAGTATCGAAAACCTTGTCAAAGCCGAGGCGGCGTAATCCGGCAACCATCTGGCCGGTGGTGATTTCACCAGGCGCGTTTCCCATAATCTCACCGATCTGTACTCTGGGGGCCGGCGCTGTCTGAACAATTACATGCTTTTCGGGATCAGTGAAAGCTGCCCACACTTTATCGGTATCGTCAATTTCCTGGATAGCACCTGTCGGACATACCAGAGAGCACTGACCACATTGAACACATTCCATATTTGCCAGCGATTCGTTAAAAGCAGGCGCAATATGAGAATTAAAACCTCTGTTCCCGACAGCAAGGGCGCCTACCGACTGGACGTTGGAGCAGACGGAAATGCAACGGCGGCAGCGGATGCACTTGCGCGGGTCTCGCTTTATGGCCGGAGAAATGTCAATCGGATGAGTCGTTTTTTCGCCTTCAAACCTAACTTCCTTCATACCAAATTCTTCGGCCAAATCTTGCAATTCGCAGTTGTGGCTCCGCGCACAGGTGAGACACTCCATCGGATGATCCGAGAGAATCAGCTCCAGAATCAACTTGCGGGTTTTTATAACTTCCGGAGTCGCAGTGCGAACAACCATTCCTTCGGTAGCCGGTGCCACACAGGCAGGCACTAAACTCCTGGCACCCTGTACCTCTACCACACATACCCGGCAGGAGCCAATGGCGTTGATATCCGTTAGGTAACAAAGAGTCGGTATATTAATTTCCGCTTTTTTTGCGGCGTCAAGAATAGTACTTCCTTCTTGAACCTCTACTTGCTTGTTATCAATTGTCAGTTTTATCATTTTTGACTTCCCCTCCAGACTACCGTATTTTCGGTTTTCTAATTAAAAGCTGTTGGAGCGGTTTTAATTATTCCTCAAACTCACAAACGTGGGCGGCACACTTGTGTTCCTTGATGTGTTCCTCATACTCATTCCTAAAATGCCGGATTGTACTTAATATAGGGTTGGGAGCTGTCTGTCCCAGGCCGCATAGTGAAGCTGACTTCATCATACGTCCAATCTCTTCCAGAAGCTCGATATCCCCTTCTTTGCCCTTGCCGGTGGTGATGCGTTCCAGAATCTCCATCATCCGCTTGGTGCCGATCCGGCAGGGTGTACACTTGCCGCAAGACTCGTCCACACAAAAATCCATAAAGAACTTGGCAATGTCCACCATGCAGCTGTCTTCGTCCATGACGATCATACCGCCGGATCCCATGATTGCACCAAGCGCTCCCAGGGAATCATAATCGACGGGAGTATCCAGATAAGCTTCAGGAATACAACCGCCTGACGGGCCGCCTGTCTGAACGGCTTTAAACTTTTTCTTGCGTTGAATACCGCCGCCAATATCAAAGACAATTTCCCGTAAAGTAGTACCCATAGGAACTTCCACGATACCGGTATTGGTAATTTTGCCGGCCAGCGCAAATACCTTCGTTCCTTTGCTCTTTTCGGTGCCAATAGAAGAATACCAGCCGGCACCCTTAAGAATTATTTCCGGCACGTTAGCCCAAGTCTCAACATTGTTCAGTACGGTAGGTTTACCCCAAACGCCTGAGATGGCCGGAAATGGCGGTCTGGGCCGTGGCTCACCGCGTTTGCCTTCGATGGAAGTCAACAACGCAGTTTCCTCGCCGCAGACAAAAGCGCCGGCACCGATACGTATTTCTAGGTCAAAGTTGAACCCGGAGCCAAAGATATCCTTGCCCAGCAGACCATACTCCCGTGCCTGTTTAATGGCATGTTCCAGCCTTTCAATTGCCAGTGGATATTCTGCCCGCACATAAATATAGCCTTGCTCCGCACCGATAGCACGGCCGCAGATGGCCATGCCCTCAATAACGCTGTGGGGATCGCCTTCCAGAACTGACCGGTCCATGAATGCGCCCGGATCGCCTTCATCACCATTACAGGCTACGTATTTGGGGTGTCCTGGAGCAGCTGCGCTAAATGCCCATTTTGCCCCAGTGGAAAAACCACCGCCGCCACGACCCCGCAGACCGGCCTTCTTCACTTCTTCGATAATTTCCGCAGGCTGCATCTGTATAACAGCCTTGCCAAGCGCCGCATAACCGTCTTTTGATATATAGTCCTCAATAGAAGTTGGATCAATATCAAAGTTGTTGCGCAGAACAATTTTGTACTGTTTCTTGAACAAATCAATATCATGCACAGAAGGGGTCGGCTCTTTTGCGCCGATAGCCCTGTACATCAATCGCTGCACCAGATTGCCTTTCATAATATGCTCGGTAACAATTTCCTCGGCATCCTTCGGTTTTAACCTGCGGTAAAAAGTAGCCTGAGGATATATTATGGCGACAGGACCCATATCGCATGGTCCCATACAGCCAGTAAGGATAATTTGAACCTGATCCGCGATCCCATTTTTTGCGAGGGATTCTTTCATGGCGTCCACAACATCGATGCATTTCGATGAGATGCAACCAGCGCCCCCGCACATCATAACGTGGGCCTTCTCAGTTGCCGACGGTACGCCTTCACGGATTTTAAGGGATTCTCGCCTGGTTTCTTTTATCTTTGCCAATTCGTCCAAAGACTTTATCTTCACTTAGTCACACCTCCATTTTAAATCAAATTATAAATACTGTTCCAGCATGGGGGAAATCGTTTCCGACGTCAGGCGGCCATGAACGTCTTTACCGTCAATAATTACCGCAGGCGCCAAACCGCATGCACCAATGCAACGCACCAGTTCCACCGTATAGCGGCTGTCTTCAGTAGTCTGACCAGGTTTGACCCCCAATACTTCTCTAAGTGTTTTAATTACCATATTGCTTCCTTTAACATAGCAGGCAGTCCCTGTACATATGCTAATTTTATGGCGCCCTTTCGGCGTGAGGGAGAAAAAGGCATAAAAAGTACAAACCCCGTAAACCTCTTGAATTGATAAACCCAGCCCCTTGGCTATTTTGACCTGAACCCATTTCGGCAAGTAACCGACAAGATTCTGAGCTTTGGTCAGCACCTGAATCAGCCCGCTGGGCTGCCCTCTGTACGGTTCAATGATCTCATCTAGTTTTTTAGTCAGTTCATCTTCTCCGCCGCACTTGCATTTAGACTCTTCCATAAATCCGTACCTCCCTTGCATCAGTATTATTAGTAAAAATTCTTAGACTTAATAAGTAGATTCCCTATTATTGTAACCTTTATTCAAACCATTATTAGTACGTTTTTACACTTCTTTGAACATAACAACATAAGCCACGAAGGCCACACGCCGACCTGGCGGGTTACCTCCCTGGCTTATTGTTAATATGTAATATATTCCCCGGCGGCATATTTGTCGCATGGGATTTACAGTTCATTCCCTTTGCAAAAGCGGGTGATCACTAAATGGCGGCTCCTTTTCCATAACACTTATACACGCCGTTACCACATCGGGATCATAAAGTATTCCCCTATTGCGGTTTATCTCCATAATTGCCTCCACTACCCCCAAACTGGGACGATATGGACGATGAGAAGACATCGCTTCAACCACGTCAGCGACAGCAATAATATTCGCTTCAATTCGCAATTCACTGCCTCTTAATTTATTGGGATAGCCGGAACCGTCAAGTCTTTCATGGTGCTGACATACAA
>JAEYSJ010000339.1 GCA_023434855.1 Bacillota bacterium
CAGTATTCCCTCCTTGGATAAGTTCAAATTTTACTGTAAATTTATGCAGAATCTAACTAAATAATACCCCTAAGATTAAAAGCTGGTAAAAAACTTTGCCTGACTTGCTGTCCGGCAACGTTTTCTACCAGCTATAAATTCCAGCTTTTTAATAAATCCATGATCGCATAATTAGTTAAATCAAAATGAACAGGTGTTACCGAAATTTTACCTAACTTTACATTTACAACATCACTATCGGGATCATTATCACCGTCTAGTATATTTCCTCCCATCCAATAGTATGCACGTCCTCGTGGATCTTGGCGGCGCTCAAAAGTATTCTCATATTGTCTAACGCCCAATTTGGTGATCGCAACACCCTTTATTTCTTCCGCCGGCAGGGCCGGAACATTAACATTTAATAATGTATTGGGAGGAATAGTCTTATTTTCGACAATCTGTACTAATTTCCCGGCGAATTCCGCAGCCGGGCCAAAATCACGAAATTGCCAGGAATCAAGTGATACGGCAATTGATGGTATACCATATAATGCACCCTCAATTGCTGCACTAACGGTACCAGAATACAGTACATCTGTACCCAAATTAGCTCCTTGGTTAATACCGGATACTACAATATCCGGTTTTTCAGAAAGTAAGGCTTCAACTGCAAGCTTAACGCAATCGGTTGGCGTACCGCTAACACGCCAGCCGCAAATCTGAGGATGCTCAATGCAATGTTCATCAACCCTTATGGGATGATGAACGGTAATAGCCTGACTGGTAGCACTACGTTCACTATCAGGAGCAACTACGAAAACTTCAGCAATCTTCGCCAATGCTTGCCAAAGAGCTTGGATTCCAGGTGCGCCAATACCGTCATCATTAGTTAGCAATATGCGCAATACTACCCCTCCTATAACTGTCCCATTATTTTATGCGTTTGTGGTATAACTCTTACATCGCGGATAAAGCCCAATGCTCTTTCCTGCAAGATTAATACTCTATCAGGGGATATGCCTGTACAGTTTTCCACCGGTGTCACCGGTTGGAGGATCACAGGAATATTAGTTTCAGCTTCAGCAACTAAACGAATCGCCTGTTCGAATTCCTGATCATTCGTATTTCCGGTAATCACTATTTTTACAAACACGTCCCGACTTGTAGCTATTCGCAAAAATTCCCGGTGTTCCTGCCAATAACTTCGTCCAGTTACACTTGGTAATTTGATGTCCATACTGATAATATCAATAAATGGCAGCACTTTCGCCAATTCCTCCGGCAGAGTGCCGTTTGTTTCCAAATAAATGCGGTTCTTACTATTGCGGGTAAATTCAATTATTTCGTCAGGATGGCATAGAGGTTCTCCACCTGTGAGGCTAATTGAATGATGTGGTGTGATAAGTAGATTATTTACATAGTTTTCCAAATCAGTTATTGATAACGGATTAGTTTTCCGGATAAAATTACGTCGTCCTGCGGTCAATTCAATTAATCCATAAGGCAGAGAATCTTTAGATGCCGGGGTGTCGCAATAGGAACAGCAGGCATTACAACCAGCCATGCGAACAAATACCTGACGACATCCGATATATTTGCCTTCCCCCTGGATAGAAGAAAAAACTTCAACAATATTAACCGTCTCAGACATTATTAGGCCTCCTGGCAATAAGTAACCGCCGAATGCGGAGACTCCCATACCCTGATAGCGCGAACTTTAATATCCTGAGAAAAGGCTGGTTTACTAACAAGTTCATCGAATATATATTTAGCAATATTTTCGGCGGTGGGATTTATTTCACTGAAGGCCTCTGTTTCATTAAGATAATAATGGTCAAGAGTCATAATAACTTTGTTAACTTCTTCTTTTAGTTCGCGGAAATCAATTATCATCCCTAATTTGTTAAGTTTGCTGCCAGAAACTAAGACTTCTACTTTCCAATTATGGCCGTGCAGACGGCTGCATTTGCCAGGATAATCACGTATACAATGAGCTGCCTCGAAATCAACAATTATCGTAAGTTCAAACATTATTTCTACCCCCTTATTTATGGTACAACGACATCGACTTAAATATTCACTTTTAGATTATTAAAAAAAGATGAGTCTATAACTCACCTTTATTTAATAGCTTGCTTACTTAAAAGGTTTTCTTTAGGAAATTCATTTTGCTGGCTCAATAACACATCATTATAGCTTATGCTGCGTGTATGCTGTGTATGACTCCATTCATGGTCATTACGGTGCCAAAAGCCTAGAAAAGTGATAGGCACCCAGCTATAGACAAAAAGTGGGTAAAATATAAGATAAAACCATGATTTCCATTGAGCACGTATTAGTGCCAAAACAATTACCGGAAATATATATTGTCCAATACCGATAATTGTCCAAACCTCTACTGGAATAATCATATACAATATATTGGTATAGAAAGGCGTTATGTAGTAAAAATAGCTAAGTAAAATAAAGGTGGTGGATAATATTAAAAAATGTGGCTGGAGTAAATGCAAAACACCATCTAAGATTCTAACATCCCGCTGTCGAATGCCTTCTAACAGCATGCGCGGAATATACCTGCCTGCAATGTCAAAATGCCCTTGGGCCCAGCGTTTCCGTTGGCGCCATGATTGCATAAATGTAAGAGGCTTTTCATCATAAACAATGGCGTCATGAGCCCAAGTTGTTGGAATACCTTTCAACAGTACTTTCATAGTGAACTCCATATCTTCAGTGAGACAGGTAGCTCCCCAGCCAAATTTTTGTAAAATATCAGTGGATATACACATGCCTGTACCGCCAAGCACACTTGACAAACCAAGATTATACTTAGCCAAATGCCAGATATGATTAACAACCCAGAAAGATATTGCAAAAGTACCGGCAACCCAGGTATCATGAGGATTCTTTGAATCTAAGTAACCTTGAATAACTTTTTCACCCTTACAAAGCCGGTTGTTCATTTCCGACAGGAAGTTAGGATGAACTAGATTATCGGCGTCAAACACCACAACACCATCGTATTTACGTTCCAATCTGAATAATTTGCTAAACATCCACTCCATAGCATATCCCTTGCCCCGCTGCTTGAGATTAACACGTTCATAGACAATGGCACCAGCAGCTTGGGCAATTTGAGCTGTACGATCTTTGCAGTTATCAGCAACCACAAAAATGTCATATGCATCTTTAGGGTAGTTTAATACATGTAAGTTTTCAATTAATTTGCCAATAACCTGCTCTTCATTATGTGCTGCTACAATAATCGCGAAGGTTTTTTGAGGTGTTAAAATTTTATCTTCTTTCTTTCGCCAAATCCCAAAAAAAGCTATAAAGAAATAATAGAGTGTAAAAAACATGATAATGAGTTGCATCGGAATCATTATGTAGTCAAAAATATAATTCATGGATTTGCTCCTTCTAAATCCTCTTTTAACGGACTAATTATGCTAATCATCCAGATATTAGGGCACAAGTATAATTGTATTTTTATCAACAGGCATTGTCAAGTCTAAAAAACCGCTTTATATAGGCACAGCTTTCCATCAATAATAATATGATTAATTCTTCATTAGTAGAATAAATATTTCGTTATGAAATAATATAACCCGACAAAAAAATAAGTATCCTTAAAAAATGGATACGAAAATTTACTTTTGTCACCTTTCCTGAGCAGTAGAAAGATAATCAAACAAGCCAAACAATGTATTTAATATGCCAAACAGGGCATAAGCAAAGAATGGCACAAATAGAACTGCCTGATGAAAGATAAATAGAATATAACCGCCGGCTACAATAGTAAGAATCGCGGGAATTAACCGGATTTTTTCGCCATCTTTACCTTTAAAATCAGGATATTTAACCGTACTAACCATCAAATAGGCAAACACTGCTATCATTAGCGGAAACAGCCAGCCGGCTGGCTTAATCCCCAACATGATAAAAGTGGCCACAACGCATCCGGCTGCAGGAATTGGCAAACCCATGAAATAACCCTTCACCACTGAGGTGTTTACATTAAACCTGGCCAAACGTAACGCACCGCAAGTAGCAAAAATAATAGCTACAATACAACCTAATGCTCCAAAATCTTTCAAAAGAAATGCATATGCCAGAATAGCTGGCGCTACACCAAAAGAAACTAAATCACACAATGAGTCCAGTTCCTTGCCAAATTCACTGCTAACATTAAAATATCGCGCAGCCCTTCCATCTGATCCGTCAGCTATCATTGCTGCAACAATAAATAAAGCAGCATAGTAGAAGTCGCCATTAAAAGTAAAAATAATTGCCACCATTCCTAGAACAAGATTTAACGCGGTCAATACGTTTGGAATAATATTTTTCACTGTGCTAACCTCCCTATAACTGTTTCCCCGCCTTTAACCCTGTCTCCTTTGTTAACAAGGATTTCCACTGTTTTGGGCATAATAACCTCGGTACATGATCCAAATTTAATCATTCCATACCGCTCACCTTGGGCAAGAGTAGTACCAAGTGTTACCCACGATACAATTCTACGTGCCAGAATACCCGCAATTTGTGTTACCACGATACGCAATTCACCATTTTCCAAGCCAATAGAATGCCGTTCGTTTTCATAACCTGCCGACTCTTTATATGCCGGACGAAAACGACCGCATGTATATTGCTGGAACTTTATTTCGCCCGCAATAGGGCTGCGATTTACATGTACATCAAATACCGATAAAAAGATGGTAACCTTAATTCCCACTTCATTTAAATACTGTTCATCAAAGACTTCGCATATACTCATGACCTTTCCATCAGCCGGAGACAAAATCAATATATCATCAAAAGGCACTTTACGATTGGGATTACGAAAAAAAAAGGTAACAAAAACCAGTAATACCCCAGGAATGATACTCCAATAAGGGTTAACGGCCAAAGCGACTACAACTGTAATAATTAATAAAGCGCCAATATATGTAAATCCTTCTTTAACAATAGGCGTTTTAACCATTCATCCACCCCCTTTGAGCATCAAGTCTGCACATCGCCAAAAACAAAAAGCAAGCGCAAAAAATGCCACTCCTGCCTTCTTCTTATTATAAATAGTAAATCTTGCTGTGTCTAATATTTTTTACCAAATAGTATTCGAATAATAAAACGTGGCAAGGCTAGCATGCGTATCGCACGCCGTGGTTGAGACAAAAGACGGAATAACCATTCGAGATTTGCTTGCTGCATCCAGAGTGGAGCACGTTGCACCATTCCGGCCATTACGTCCAATGTTCCTCCAATACCAATAGCTACAGGGATGTTAAGCTGTTTCAAATGCGCTGAAAGCCATTTTTCCTGCTTGGGAACGCCTAGTGCTACTAATAATATATCGGGGCAACATGCCTTAATATCATCGACAATATTATATTCATCCTGATTTGTAAAAAAACCATTACGTATACCTACAATTTGCAGTCCCGGAAAACTTTTTGCGGCAGCTTCTTTTGCTTTTTCCGCGATGCCTGGTGCACTACCAAATATGTATATACGATAACCTTTGTCAGCGGCCTTAGCCAATAATCGTTGTGTCAAATCATAGCCGGCAACCCTTTCAGGCATGATATATCCCTGGTAACGCGCGGCCCATACAACTCCTGCGCCATCGGGAACAACCAAATCAGCTTGATTAAGAATCTGAGATAATTCTTCATCAGCTTGAGCCATCATTACCATTTCTGCATTTGCGGTAGCTATCAAGTGTGGTGTTTTTTTCTTAATAAAATTTTCAATTATACCCACAGCTTCATTCATTGTCACATTATCAATCAAGATATTTAAAACAGGTATTCGAGTACGCACTGTTATTTATTGTCTCCCTCATTTACATCCTTAACAAATTTTGTCCAAATTATATTTTATCATATTATTAAAAGCTGGGCAATCGGAGAAAAGGAAGTTTCCAACGAGGACGATCTTCTTTCTGCCCAGGTGCTTGAGGCTGTTGCCCTTCAGCCGGCAAACCTAGCCTGGTCCGGGGGTCAGCAACCATAGGTTCGGTTCCTCTAATGAAAGCACTGTATTCTGTTTCAGGATAACCAGGAGGAGCCAATTTACCTGAATCAGCAGCAATCGGCACACCTGTAACTATATCGGGAGGTACCGCAAAATACGTCGGCGGAGTATTTGCGAGAATAGCAGACATCATCGAGCCCCACATTCCGGCAACTTCGCTGCCTGAAATTCCTACCGGTTTGCGGTTGTCATTGCCTACATATATTCCAGCAAGCAATTCAGGAGTATAGCCGATAAACCAGGCTGTTTCATAATTATCAGTTGTTCCGGTTTTGCCAGCTGCCTGCCGGCCGATATTAGCAGCCGTCCCTGTTCCGTTTTCAATAACCCCTTTCATCATATCAGTCAAAAGATAGGCAACTTCCTGACTCAGGACTGATTGTTGAGATATGCGGGACTCTTCAAGAATCTGGTTATTTTCATCTAACACCTTAAGAATACCTATGGGCTTGGACATTACACCTCCGTTTGCAAAAGCTGTATAAGCCGCCGTCAGTTCAAATAAATTAACACCCTGAGTAAGTCCTCCCAGTGCGGTCGCCAAGTTGTTGTCTTGCGGTACCAAAGTAGTAATGCCCATATTTCTTGCAAGATTGATCACCTGATCAATTCCCACTTGCTGTCCCAATTTAACCGCTGCAACATTTATTGACCAGCGTAGCGCTTTTTTCAATGTAACCGGACCACGATATTTCCTATCATAATTCTGGGGAGCATAGCCGCCAATATTAATCGGCTGGTCAATAATGATAGCGTTAACAGTCAGTCCCTGATTTAAGCCAACGGCATATACAAAAGGTTTAAAGGCTGAACCTGGTTGCCTTACTTCGGCTAAAACCCGGTTAATTTGACTTTCCTCATAATTCCTCCCTCCGACCATCGCCTTAATGTAGCCGTTCCGCGGATCGAGGAGCAACACTGCACCCTGTCGCTCACCAAGGACGGTCTCTGCAACCTGCTGATTTTTTATGTCTAATGTGGTATATACTTTAAGACCGCCTTTATACACTCTGTTAGCGCCATATTTTCCCACAAGCTCATTGGCAATATAGTCCAGAAAATAGGAAGCCTGCACTGTTCGTTTCTTTTTTCCGGCAAGCATAAGTGGTTCTTTTTGCGCTTTATCGGCATCAGCCTGGGTAATATAGCCTTCTTTAACCATACCGGACAGCACAACACCCCGACGGGCAATAGCAGCCTTGCTGTCAACATATGGCGAATAAATATTGGGCCCCCTCGGTAAACCGGCCAGCAAAGCACTCTCAGCAAGTGTAAGTTCACTGGCATGTTTAGCAAAGTATACTTGTGATGCAGCTTCTACACCATATGCACCTTCACCAAAATATACCTGATTGAGATATGCCTGTAAAATTTCCTGTTTGGAAAACTTACGCTCAATAATTAATGCCAGCAGGGCTTCCTTTATTTTGCGGGTAAAAGTACGTTCCTGGGTTAAAAACATATTCTTGGCTAACTGCTGAGTTAGAGTGCTACCTCCTTCTACCAGACTGCCACTACGTAAATCAACCCATAGTGCCCGTAACAATCCCAGCGGATCTATTCCCATATGATTATAGAAACGGCTATCCTCATTTGCTACAATTGCCTGTTGAATATATGGTGACATATTATTGATAGATACTACAATCCGATTTTCTTCAAATAGTTTTGAAATCAGTTGTCCATTAATATCAAAGACCTGCGTAGCTGACACCAGTCGCAGATTTTCCAAATTGTCTGTACCCGGCAAATCGATAAAAGAACAACCGTCAATTAAAAACACACTTGCAATTAGAAAAAAAACAACAATATATTTTGCAGCACATTTGCGCATCATTTCACTCTCCTCTATTTTTTAGTATACCAGAAGCTGACAAAAATTACGCGCAGGAATATGATCTCCTGCAGAGAATATACATAGCAATCCATATATCTTGTAAATATAAGGTGAATGTGTATGATACAAAAATGTTGGTTCTTTCGTTCTATTTGCACTTTATGCGCATTTAGCTTACTCTTATTGGTTTCTTCTCCGCTGGTCTCATTGGCCTTTTTTAGTTATAGCAACCAGGAAGCTTTAATATCAACGCCAAAGAAAGCCAGCGGACAGGGAATGATACCGGACTTGCTTCCTGATGCTTATTATCTTGGTGATACTATTGCCGATTTACCGCCTAACGACAAAGTAGTTTATGATTTATTCACTGTCATAGAGCGAAAAGCACGTCAATTGCCTACCGCATTACTTGACAGAGAGCCATATTACGGCGATAAAGTTGTATATCTAACTTTTGATGATGGGCCAGATGCTGAAAATACCCCGAAAGTTTTAAAAATACTTCATGAGAATGATGTAAAAGCAACTTTTTTTGTTGTTGGTACCCAGATAGAAAAATACCCTGAGATTCTGAAAAGTATTTATCTTGAAGGCCACGCCATCGGCAATCATACATACAATCATATATATCGCGAATTATATCAGTCAGTTGACACTTATACAAATCAACTACACCACAACGATGAAATAATTAAAAGCATTCTCGGGGTTCGCCCGCGAATATCCCGGGCGCCTGGTGGTTCGGCCGGCAGTTTTACAAAAGTGTATTGGGACAGGCTGAAGGCTGAAGGATATATCGAAATAGGCTGGAATATTAGTTCAGGCGATGCCTCCAGAGCTAATTCCAAACAGATTATTAATAACATTGCCTATCAAATGGAAAATAAATTTCTTTCTAATCATGCAATTGTCCTGTTGCATGATGGCAAGGGACATAGTGAAACAACGAAGGCCTTACCTGAGATAATCAAATTTTTCAAAGATCGCGACTTTGAATTCCGGGCAGTAAATTTACATACACCTCCCGCGTGGTAAAGGAGAAGATTAATTTAAAAGAGATTACTTGCTATCAATGGACCAGATAGCAAGTAATCTCTTTTTTTATAAACTATAATTGGGAGATTCTTTCGTAATGCTAATATCATGGGGATGACTTTCCTTTAAACCTGCCCCGGTGATACGGATAAAGCGGGTTTTAGTGATTAATTCTTCAATATTGCGTACTCCGCAATAACCCATACCTGCTTTTAGACCGCCTACTAATTGAAATACCGTATCAGCAAGAGAACCTTTATATGGTACGCGTCCTTCAATTCCTTCCGGCACTAACTTGTCCATGTTTTCCTGAAAGTATCGATCTTTACTGCCTTCAGCCATAGCTCCCAAAGAACCCATGCCACGGTATACTTTATAG
>JAEYSJ010000007.1 GCA_023434855.1 Bacillota bacterium
CTGCTAATCCTTTCGTTGACGTTCCTGCAAAACACTGGGCTTATGACGCTGTAAGCAAATTGGCTCAAGCTGGTATCGTTGATGGTTATGGCGACGGAACTTTCCGTGGCGACAAAAACATCACCCGCTATGAAATGGCTCAAATCGTAGCTAAAGCTCTTGCAAAAGAAGACAAAGCTAACGCTGAGCAAAAAGCTCTTCTGAACAAACTCTCCGCTGAATTCAGCGAAGAATTGGATAACCTGGGAGTTCGCGTAAGCAAACTCGAAAAAAATGCTCCTACTGTAAAAATCTCCGCTGATGCTCGTATCCGCGGCTATGAAAATGGTTCGGTTTATAGCAATGGCGAAATAGAAAATGCGGCTGGTAAAAAATTAAGCCGTAATAAATTTGACCAACGTTTCCGTTTGTATGTTGATGGCAAAGTGAACGATAGTGTTGACTTCAAAAGCCGCTTTGCTGTTTCTAATTGGAGCAATGATGACACTAAAGCTGGTGAAGATAAAAGCTTCACATTTGACTATGGCTATTTCAACTTTAAAAATGCCGTTGGCAATGCAGACTTCTCCATTGGCCGCCATGACTTAGTCATGGGTTATAGCTTAGTGTCTGATATTACTGGTGGATATGATGGCGTAAAAGCTTACTTTGGCGGCGATAAAGTAAAAGCTATTGTAGGTTATGGCGACATATCTAATCGTACTGGCGTTGAAACTTATAATACTGCTACTCCTGCTGTTATGACTGCAAAAACAAGTGCTAAAGAAAATCATGTAAACAATAGCGACATTCATGTAACAACTGCAGAGATCAAATATACTCCTTCCAACAGCTTCCAAACCATTGGTACTGTATATTACAGCAACACTAAGGGTTATGATTACGAAGTATATGGTTTAGGTGCCAAAGCTAAGTTGGGTAAAAACTTTGCTCTTACCGGCGAATATGCAACTAATGAAGCGTCTAACATTGGTCCTGATGATCATGCATGGAATGCAATGCTTGGTTATAAAGGTGCTAACAAAGCAAATCCAAAATCCTTCGGTATGTTCGTAAACTACAAGAAATTCGGTGCTAGTGCATTGGATTACACATTGAACAGCAACCCTGTTTTCCAAGGAATTAATGATGATTTCACTCGTGAACTTGGTGTTAAAGGCCTTGGTTATGGCTTTAACTACACATTCTCCAAGAATATGATCGTGACTGCTACTTATGAGGATCTCAAGTCCTATAATGGCGACATTGATCGTGCTCCTTATAGCTTCGTCCGTGCTGATTTCTGGTTCTAAGAAAATTAGTAAAACAGATCCCCTGACTAGGGGATCTGTTTTTTTATTTAAAGTGGTAAATAGTTTTGTCTTAAGGAAGTTTCACAATTCGTATAGTAAAAAAGTAGAAGACATCTCCAATATATTCCTAATGTTGCTTTTATAACGGTCAATTGTTCTTTATAAGAGAACGTTAATGTAGAATGTTAACAAGATGTTAAATTTTTTTTGCAATACTGACTAAATAAGCAGGAGTTTAAGATTATTCCTAGAAAATACTATACATTCTCTTTTAATGATCCTATTGCAATAAGGTGTGCACTGCTTAGCTGCGATAGGATTTATTGTATAGGGATGGCTGGAAGCATCGGAATAAGGAAACGTGGACACTTACTCCTGATTGAATCCAGCCTTGGTGACTTATTATAATTATAAAAAAACCAAGGGGGAAAACAAAAATGAAGAAAAAAGCTCTTTGTGCTGCAATTGCAGCGGCCTTCGTTCTTACTACCGCTGGTACCGTATTCGCTAATGGGGTTGAATTCAATGGTAGTACTAATTTTCAATTCCGCCAAAACACTAAAGATGGTGCAGATGACGCTTCCGGTAATCGCTTCCAATTCATTTTGAATGGTACAGCACCTGAAGTAAGCAAAAATATTGACCTTTACTTCCGTATTGCTGGTGAGAGAACTAGTGGTATTTCTAAGTTCCGTGATTTTGAAACCCAAGATCCTAAATCACTTGACACAAGTGTTTTTGCACTTGATCAATTTGGTTTCAACTACAAAAATGCAGGCTGGAATTACAAAATCGGCCGTCAAAGCTCCTTTGTAGGTGCTACTGGACTAATTTATGATGATACCGGTGCATTCGGTAAGCATATTTTTGGTGATGGTATTACTGTCACTGGTAAAGCAGGCGCTACTGATATTAAATTGTCTGCTGTTAAATTTGATTTCTATAATAATATAGAGGATGGCACAAGCAATGATGCTAAACTTTATACTGGAGCTGTATCCTATAAACCTTCACAGAAATTAACTGTTGGCAGTACTTTTGCTAGGTTTAACTATGAAGGAGATAATTTAAATATCTGGGCTGTAAATGCCGGTTATGATATTAGCAGCAAATTGAATGTATATGGTGAATATGCTAAGTCTAATGCCGATGATGAGAACAAAGCATATGCTATTGGTGGATCGTATGGCCTTGACGCTAAAAATACTCTCTGGGCAGTATATTCCCGTGTAGAAGCAGGTTCTACTGCTTATTCGTTCCCAGGCGGCAACCAATCAACTACTTTTGATTACGGCGGAAAAGGAATGTACTACGGTTGGGATCACAAGTTCGACAAAACAACTAGCTTGAGTGTATTCTACAAAGACATGAAAAATATTGATCCTACTTCTGATGATTTTGATAAAGATTACTCTTCTTTCCGTACTACTGTTAGCTACAAATTCTAAATTTATCAAAAAAAGGTCGCCAACTCATTGGCGACCTTTTTCTTTGTCATTGAGCGTTAGTGCATCAATTTTTTGACTTGTCATCTAAAAAAACACATCGGACTGATCAGTCAATTTCGTATTGTACTTATCTTCATTCTTATGTATAATAAGGGATAAGAGAGGGGGATACATATGAAAACAAAAAAATCCTTTGTTATCGGATTATTGCTCTTTTGCCTTCTGTCAGTTGCAGCTGTTCCCGTTACGCAGGCTTTTAGCCTTGGTGATGTATTAAAAGTTGGTGGTATAGGGATCTTAATCGATAAGTTTTCCGGACCACTTAATAAGTTTATTAATACCCTTACTTTCCAGAGTGGTGGTGGTCATGATTATGCTACAAAGGTAGTACCGATCATTACTATTGGCAGTGGAGGTTATATTGGCGCGGCTCAGGTAATGGGATCGCAGGAGTTAGTCGATCAGGTTCAAGCTGTCCTGCAAGCGGAAGGAAATTTCAATGGTAAACAGTTCCGCGCGAAGGTTCTGATCCCGATTGACAGTAAAAATCCAACCAAATTCTCCCGTGTTCAAGGCGTAGGCTTGTCTGCTTTGATTGACGTAAAAATCTAATAAGTTAGCATATCCTGCCAGAGTCTGGCAGGATATTTCTTTTTTTAGCACGAACTAGTGTTATAAGACAAACCTGGGAGGGATTATATGTTACGCAAATGGATTTCCGGTACACTCGCAGTGCTGGTATTAGCAAGTACTACTGTTTTTGCGCAAAGCAGTGAACTTACAATCGTTGATAAAACAACAGCAGTAGAGCAAACATTATATGGAGCTGATCAAACCGGCTCTTTATCGGAACGTCTTACCAGGCTGGAAAAAGAAATTTACGGTACCGAAACGAAAGAAGCTTTAATGGGGAAAGCAGATAAGCTTTATACCTATACAAAAGAGAATTCACAAAACACGCCTTCGCTTATTACTCGCCTGAATGCAGTGGAATGGACAATAAGTCATAATCAAACACCGACAGCTGCTAAACAAAAACTCGAGCAATTGGAGCAAATGCTGATAGGTGCGCCAACTAATGGAGCGATCGATAAACGAGTAACAAAAATATCTAACATTGCTTTTACGGAAGCTCCTGAAGTGAATGAAGTAACTCTGTTTCAAGATACTCTTGTAAGGGTAAAAATGGTTACTCCTCTAGACACCCGGCAAAACCGGGAAGGTGATGTATTTTCTTTTCAGGCTTCCGAAGATGTCTACTCTAATGGTGTACTGGTGATTGCCAAGGGGGCAGTTGGTGAAGGCAAGATATTGAAAGTACAGCAGGCGAGAAACTTCGGCAGGGATGCAAAAATGGAGTTAAGTTTTAATACCTTGCAGGCTTTTGATGGAACAGAGGTACAGACTATCTTAGGTGATAAGGCCAAAGAAGAGACGAAATCTCTGGCTAAAGCTGCGGGAGCTACTGTTGCCGGGCTGATAGTGCTGGGACCGGTTGGTGTTGTTGGCGGAGCCTTTATTCATGGCAAGGATGTAACAGTACCTGCCGGATCGGAACTTTATATTCAGACGAAAGCCGAAGCGAATGTCTACGGTATAAAAGTGAAATAAATGGAGATAATAGCGCCAGCATGTTCCATGTTTGGCGCTATTTTGCATATATGCCTTTCATTACTATGTCGGATAGGGCAGGAAAAAGGCGATATACATCGAATAGTTTGAATGATAAACGATTTGCGAGTTTACGCTAGAGGGAGCGGTATATGAACAACTCCAAGAAAATGATAATTGGCTTATTAGCTCTCATATTCGTCTTTGGGACAGCAACGACTCAAGCTGCGTCTAATAAGAACAAACCGGCAGAAAATCCTGCCCTTGTAAAAGCACCTATTGTAGTTGAAGCTGATGAACTTTATTTCAGTGATTCTACCGGGGATTTATATGCCAAAGGAAATGTACAAGTTAAACAAAATAACGATATAGTTCAGGCAGATTTATTAAATGGAAATGCTCAGAAAAATGAAGTCTGGACAGATGGTAAGGCGCTGCTTTCCCGGCCGGGAATGAATCTTACCGGTACTGGAATTCATTATAACCTAAATGACCATAGTGGATCGATGCAGGCCGGTGCGGGCAGGATTGATGAGAAGTATATCACCAGTAAAAAGCTTGTCACTACCGCTACGCAAACTACGATTACTGATGGTACCGTTACAGAGTGTCCGGCACAGGTGCCTGATTATCACATCAGTGCTGACCGCGTTGAGATCTGGCCTGGTGATAAAATGATTGCTTATAATGCTAAATTCTGGATTAAAAATACAGTGATTTATTCTTTAGCTAAATATCAGACCTCGCTAGCCAAGGGGGAAGAGGGTGCTCCCGGTTTTCCTAAACCCAGCTATTCATCAGACAATGGTGTAGGTATTTCTGTAAATGCCGAAATGCCGTTATCGCCACATTTAGCTGCATTCGCTGATTTAGGCTATTACAGCAAGGTCAGATTTAAGCCGATGTTTGGTTTGATTAGCCGAAATACTAACTTTATAGCAAAGCTGAGTTACGGTAATGAAGAGAATAGCGATAATGAATGGATTAAAAAAGAACCGGAGCTTTCCCTAAGCTTTAAGCCCTATCGTTTAGGGTCGAGTTCGCTAAGCTTGAGTATGGGAGCATCAGCGGGACAGTGGAAAGAAGGCCATGTTAGCGGAACGCATCAGGGGTACAATTTATATATTGGCAACGATCCGATCGTCCTTGGACCCAAAACTACGCTTAATTTGGGGGCAGGCTTTAGCCGGAATTTCTATGGTTATGATAATTCACAAAATAGTATGTGGAAGTTTGATTCCAGGCTTTCCTATAAAGCGAGCAATCGCCTTGATACTTGGGTAGGGTATAACTACCGGAGTGATATAGGAACGACACCCTATGAATTTGATAAGGTCGACATTGCTAAGGAAGGCAGAATCGGCTTTATGTATAAAGTGGATCGTTTAAATAGCCTTGGTGTGAAAATAAGCTATGATTTAGCGAGTGGCAGCTCTGAAGATATTGATTATACCTGGAAACGTAATCTTCACTGCTTTGAGGCGGATATTACCTATCGGGCCAAGCGGGATGAGATCCGAGTGAAAGTATCGACAATTAAATGGTAAATGAGGAACTGGTTATGCGACAAGGACTTCTGCAAATTGTAAATGCAATGCAGAGTAAAAAGATTATGCTTATCGGCGATTTAATAGCAGATGTTTATTTGGAAGGGAGTACTTCCCGGATATCACGGGAAGCTCCTGTACTTATTTTGGAACACACTGCTGAAAATGTTGTTCCTGGCGGTGCCGCGAATGCAGTACACAATACTGCCACTTTAGGCGGTAATGTGTACGCAGTTGGTGTTGTCGGTAATGACTTTCCAGGGAAGGAACTTGCCCGGATATTAGGAGCAAAGGGCGTTGTAACGGCCGGTCTGATTCAGGATGTCTCGCGCCCGACTATTACTAAGACACGTGTAATGGCCGGCGGGCAGGCTACGGTACGCCAGCAAGTAGTTCGTATTGACCGGGAGAAAAAAGATCCTTTGACACCGGAGATCGAAAGCCGGATGCTGGAATATATATTGGAATTGATTCCGCAAATGGATGCAGTTGTGTTAAGTGATTATGGTGGCGCTACAGTAAGCCCGGCGGTTTTACAGGCCGTTATTAAAACCTGCCGTATACATGATAAACCATCAATTGTTGATTCCCGGTATAAGGTAATGGAATACAAAAATGTGACAATTGTTAAACAAAACGAATCAGAAGCGGCTGCTGCGATTGGGCTAAAGCAGCTGGATGAAAAAACACTGCAAAAGGCAGGAGTAACAATCTTAAATCAGCTAAATGCTGAGGCAGTACTGATCACGCAAGGTCCTGATGGCATGACCCTTTTTGAAAAGAGTGGCAAGGTGACGCATATTCCGGTAACGAATGTCAGCGAGGTGTATGATGTTACCGGTGCAGGCGACACCGTGGTTGCCGCGATGATATTGGCAGTTGCCTCAGGGGCGAGTTATCTAGATGCCGCCTGTATAGCAAATTTCGCAGCAGGGATTGTGGTTAGAAAGCCAGGAACGGCAACCGCTGGTCCTAATGAATTGCAGGAGGCAATAGGAGGTCACTATGAAATTTGTTAGTCGTGACCAAATTAGCGAAGTTGTTGATAAGAACAAAGCCGTTGGTAAAATTCTTGTTTTTACTAACGGCTGTTTCGATATTATTCATGCTGGTCATGTCCGTTATCTTTCGGAGGCAAAGAAGCTTGGTGACTGTTTAATTGTCGGTCTCAACAGTGATCGCTCTGTACAAGAACTAAAAGGACCAACCCGCCCGCTTAATCATCAGGAAGATCGTGCGGAAGTTGTTGCTGCATTGGCCGCAGTGGACTATGTGGTTATTTTTGATGAACGCACTGCTGAAAGCCTTGTGAACGAAGTAAAGCCTGACATTTATGTCAAAGGCGGTGACTACCGTATTCAAGATATTCCTGAGGCTAAAATAGTGGCTTCCAATGGTGGAAAAACGATATTAATCCCTGAAGTCCCAGGACGCTCTTCAACAAATATTATTAAGAAAATAACTGAAACAACCTAGCGCCAGTGTCATTGCGAGGAGCGAAACAAAGTGAAAATCTCGCCTAATAAAAATTACAAAAATATTCTCATCGTCAAGCTCAGTGCTATCGGTGATGTAATCCACGCACTGCCAGTGGCTCACGCCTTAAAGCAGGAATATCCACAGGCACGAATCACCTGGATTGTAGAAAAACCAGCATATGATTTGCTGACGAATAATCCGGATATAGATGAAATCATTCTGTTCGATAAGCCCAGATTCAAGTCACTGGCAGGCTTACTTAAATATAGCCCTGAGTTCTCTGCACGATTAAGGGAACACCATTTTGATTTGGCCCTTGATTTACAGGGCTTGTTTAAGAGTGCCGCTATTGTTGCGCTAAGTAATGCAAAACAACGTCTTGGTTACTGCAATATGCGGGAATTAAGCCATTTGGTTAGTAAACCGGTTTGCGGAAAACATCGTGAAGGACATGTAGTGCAACGCTATCTGGATGTGGCTCGATATGTAGATTGTGATGTAAAAAAGGCAGAGTTTATCCTAAACAATACCACAGAAGAGGCGGCAAATGCTGCAGCTATTGCAAAACAAGCAGGAATCCCCACCGATCAGACTTATGTCATACTGGCGCCGGGAACCAATTGGCCCAGTAAGTGCTGGCCAGTTGAACGCTTTGGTGAACTGGCAGCAGAACTTAATCGTAATGGTATTATCTCCGTGATTATCGGAGGAGTGAGTGATGCTAGTCTAGCTGCGACTATATGTAATACTTGTCCTATGGCAATTGATCTGACTGGTAAAACTACATTAAAGGAACTAGCTTTTTTGATGAAAGGAGCTAGCTGTTTTGTTGGAGGAGATACGGGCCCCATGCATTTAGCTGCTGCCGTAAAAATACCGGTTGTTGCTTTGTTTGGTCCCACATCCCCTGAACGAAATGGCCCTTATGGTGATATTCACACGATAATTACCGTACATGAAGAGTGTCGGGAATGCTGGAAAAGAGAGTGCCCCAAGGGCAAACAATGTCTCTCAGCAATCGAGGTTAAGTCGGTGCTGGAGGCAGTGTTGCCCTTGTGTCAGGCGAGGGAAGGAAGTTGAAATCCTGTAGAGTATAGTAGTTTCGCTGCCTACTTTATAGGGTGCTTTTTATGTTATGAAAGTAACTACCTTTTGATTTTGTTTATATAGACCTAGATGTATAATTATCATTAAATATGAATTATACATACTAAAGAAGGGAAAATCCCCATAACTGCTTTACATCTATTGAAACTAAGCAGGATTATACAGTCATATAAAGAATAGAGAGTTTTAGGATTTTTTCAAAGAAAACACAAAGAAATGGAACTGTTTGTTTATAATGTGACTTAGATAGACTTATAGCGCTTTTTGTCGGCCTCGACGAGGTTTGGTTACAAATTAGTTTTGCTAATTCAGTAATGGAGCATTAGGTGTTATGATAAGTTTTGGCCATTTAGTGTTTTTATATAACCGGTTTTACCAATAAATTAAGTTTTATTTCTCAATAGAAAGGGGCAATGCTTTTATGACGCCTCCAGCAAAGTCTGTCACACCTGAATTGCAATACCCGGTGAAATTCTCTGTTAAAGCCGGATATTATTTAGCTCCAATCATACTAGCAGCATCTGATTATGTAGCAGTATTAGCTTCACTATTAACGGCCTGGTTTATTAGAGCGGATTTGTTACCTAGGGTCTTTGATACATTAGTACCATTCCAGGCCAATGGTATCTTTTCGTATGTGGTACTTCCTGCAGCTTATGTTCTATTCTTTGCTTATGAAGGGATGTATACTAGGAGACTACCTTTTTGGCGCTGTGTGGAAATCGTATTTAAAATTTGTATATATGTAAGTGTGTTAGCAATAGTGATGATGTATCTTATAGGTACAGCTGAGCAAATATCACGGCTTTTTGTAATCCTTACCTGGGCAATAAGCTTTATATACTTATGCGTATCGCGCCATCTTGTAAAACGGATATTAGCAGTGATCGGCTTATGGCAAAAGCCAGTTATTATTTTAGGAGCAGGGAAAACGGCTGAAATCTTAGCAAACACATTTACAAAGGAACCGACAATGGGTTATGAAATTGTAGGCCTAATTGAAGACGAGTTTGAAGCCCGTCCTTTACTCCAGAAATATCCCTATATTGGTACTTTTGCCGATGCTGAACAGGCTATAGTAGCAAGTGGTGTACAAGATGTGATTATGGCTGTACCGGGGTTAGAAAGAAAATATTTATTGGATTTGATTTACCGCATACAACCGTGTGTGAGAAGCTTAACAATAGTGCCTAATTTATTCGGTGTTCCTATTAATAATATGACTGTCGAAACACTAGTGAATGAAAAAACATTATTGTTAAGAATTCACAATAATATGATGAAAATGAGAAATCGGATTTTGAAGCGCTCATTTGATTTTGCCGCAAGTTTTTTCGGTACACTCTTAATAGCACCGATATTACTATTGATTGCTGCCGCCATATATATTTACTCTCCCGGGCCTATTTTCTTTTCTCATATGAGAATCGGAAAAAATGGCAAGTTATTTCCTTGCTATAAATTCAGGTCAATGGTAATGAATGCACAGGCTGTGCTAGAAGATTATTTGTCCAATAATCCTGAGGCACGTGAGGAGTGGGAGCGGGACTTTAAATTAAAAGATGACCCGCGTATTACTCCCATTGGCCGTTTCTTAAGGAAGACGAGCTTGGATGAACTGCCACAGCTTTTTAATGTAATAAAGGGTGAGATGAGCTTAGTTGGACCAAGACCGATAATCGATAAGGAAATTCCTAGATATGGTAAATATATAAATGACTACTACCTAGTACGGCCTGGTATAACCGGCTATTGGCAAGTTAGCGGGCGCAGTGATGTTGATTATGATAGCCGGGTTCAGATGGATTCCTGGTATGTGCGTAACTGGTCCTTTTGGCAGGATATAGTATTGCTGGTTAAGACTGTAGGCGTTGTTTTAGGCCGGAGAGGTGCTTATTAACTACTTTAGAGAGGGAGAGTTGCTGTGAATGTAATATTCGTTACAGGTGGAGCAGGTTTTATTGGCAGTAATTTTGTCCAAATGGCATTAGATCAGGGGAAAAAGATCATTAATTTTGATAAGCTTACTTATGCAGGAAATTTGGAGTCTTTGCAGATGATTGCAAATCATCCTAATTATATATTTGTGCAAGGCGATATTTGTGACAGCGCATTAGTGGAAAAGATGCTGTTAGTGCATCGTCCGTCGGCTGTTGTTAACTTTGCTGCAGAATCCCATGTAGACCGTTCTATCGAAGGTCCTGCTGCGTTCGTTCAAACAAATATTGTGGGGACGTTTTCTTTACTGGAAGTGATAAAAAAGTATTGGCTGGATATGGCGAAAATCGAAAAAAACGATTTTCGTTTTTTGCATGTGTCAACAGATGAAGTCTTCGGTTCTCTAGGGGCAGAGGGTTATTTTACGGAAGAAACCTCCTATGCGCCTAATTCACCTTATTCCGCTTCCAAGGCTTCTTCCGATCATTTAGTGAGGGCGTATTACCATACTTATGGATTACCCGTATTGACAACCAATTGCTCTAATAATTATGGTCCTTATCAATTTCCTGAAAAGTTAATACCTCTGATGATTTTAAATGCTTTATCCGGCAAACCGCTACCTGTATATGGTGATGGTTTAAATGTTCGGGATTGGCTTTATGTAGAAGATCACTGCAGGGCAATTTTATCAGTACTGGAAAAGGGTAGGATTGGCGAGACATATAATATTGGTGGCCACAACGAAAAATCCAATCTTGAAATTGTACATACTATTTGTGATTTGTTAGATAGAAAGCAGCCCCGTAATGATGGTAAGCCTTATCGTGAACAAATTTCTTTTGTAAAGGACCGTCCCGGACACGATCGGCGGTATGCAATTGATGCATCGAAAATGAAAAATAACCTTGGTTGGGTACCGGCAGAAACGTTTGAAAGCGGCATAGAAAAGACCATACAATGGTATTTAGACAATGCTGCATGGTGCCAGCATGTTTGCGATGGCAGCTACCGTGGCGAGAGGCTAGGACTTATAGCGGAGGATAATAAATAATGGCAATAAAAAAGGGAATCATACTGGCCGGTGGATCCGGTACTCGGCTATACCCATTAACTACGGTAGTAAGTAAGCAGTTAATGCCTATCTATGATAAACCGATGATTTATTATCCACTGTGTACGCTGTTGTTAGCAGGTATAACAGATATTTTGATTATTACAACTCCCCAGGATCAGCCTTTCTTTCAAACCATGTTAAAAGATGGACGTCAGTGGGGAATTAATCTGAGTTATGCAATTCAGCCGAGTCCCGATGGATTAGCTCAGGCATTTATCATAGGTCGTAACTTTATTGGTAATGATGGTTGTGCACTGGTCTTAGGAGATAATATTTTTTATGGACATAGTTTGACAGATAGCTTACGACGTGCTGCAAGCCATGAGCAGGGAGCTACGGTTTTTGCTTATTGGGTAAAAGATCCTGAACGATACGGGGTGGTTGAATTTGATGAAAAAAATCAAGCTGTAAGTATTGAGGAAAAACCTAGCAATCCCAAATCTCATTATGCTGTTACAGGTTTATATTTCTATGATAATCTGGTAGTGGATATTGCTGCAGAGTTAAAGCCGTCTACACGCGGTGAGCTAGAAATAACAGATGTAAATCGCGTATATTTGGAACAATGTAATTTGCGAATAGAGACTCTGGGGCGAGGGTTTGCCTGGCTGGATACGGGAACACACGAGTCATTGTTACAAGCAGCTAATTATATTGAAACTATTCAACAGCGACAAGGATTAATGATTGCTTGTCCAGAAGAAATTGCTTATCGTATGGGCTTAATTAATAACGAGCAGCTTTTTAAGCTGGCAGATCCACTGAAAAAGAATGGATATGGTCAATATCTACTTAATTTACTACAAGGCGGCATGAAGTGATGAACGTGATCGAGACGAACTTGCAAGGTGTAGTTATCATTGAGCCAAAGGTTTTTGGCGATAATCGTGGTTTTTTCATGGAAACGTGGAATCAGGAGAAATATGAGAAGGCTGGATTATCATTTAACTTTGTGCAGGACAATCTGTCTTTTTCAACTAAAGGAGTACTGCGCGGTTTACATTTCCAAAATCCGAATCCCCAAGGAAAACTCGTCTATGTTTTGCAGGGTGAAGTATTTGATGTGGCTGTAGATATTCGTGTCGGATCCCCTACTTTTGGTCAATGGACAGGTGTTACTCTCTCTAGTGAAAATAAAAGGCAGTTTTATGTTCCGGAAGGATTTGCTCACGGGTTTTGTGTGTTAAGTGATACAGCCTTATTTGCCTATAAATGTACTGATCAATATAATCCCCAAACAGAAGGCGGGATTTTTTGGAATGATCCGGATATCGGGATTGAATGGCCGATAATGGAACCAATTTTGTCGGATAAGGATAATAAAAGTTCACGCTTAAAAGATATTTGTCTCAATCAATTATTTAAATATAGGTAGATTTAATTAGAGTAATGAACAAATAGTTTGATATGAAATAGTGGAGGGAATTTTAAATGAAAGTAGTAATCCTTGCGGGTGGCTTTGGAACTCGAATTAGTGAAGAATCGCACTTAAAGCCTAAACCTATGATTGAGATCGGTGGACGTCCAATTTTATGGCATATAATGAAGACATACTCTCACTATGGATTTAATGACTTTATAATTTGCCTAGGTTATAAAGGATATTGTATCAAAGAATATTTTGCTCACTATTTTTTGCATGAAGCAGATGTTACTTTTGATTTTAGAATGTCGAACCAGCAAATTATACATCATCATCTTGCTGAACCGTGGAAAGTTACATTAGTGAATACTGGTTTAAATTCCATGACAGGTGGGCGGGTAAAGCGAGTGCAACAATATATTGGCAATGAGCCCTTTATGCTTACGTATGGTGATGGGGTTAGTAATGTTGATATTAGTAAACTAGTAGAATTTCATAAGACTCATGGAAAGCTCGCAACTGTTACTTCTGTACAACCATCGGGTCGTTTTGGTGCACTTGAGTTAACCAATGATAATGTTGTGCAAGGTTTTCAAGAAAAGCCGCAAGGAGATGGTGGTTGGGTTAACGGTGGTTTCTTTGTACTTGAACCTGACGTGCTTGATTATATTGAAGGGGATAGTACTATTTTTGAACGTACACCAATGGAGAGCCTTGCAAAAGGTAATCAACTTGTTGCTTATAAACATACTGGCTTTTGGCAGCCAATGGATACCATGCGTGATAAAGATGCTTTAGAAGACTTATGGCAAAAAAATGCAGCACCATGGAAATTATGGGAATAGGTATTTATGATGATAAATAAAGAATTTTGGAGTGGGAAAAAAGTATTTATTACTGGGCATACGGGTTTTAAAGGTTCTTGGCTATCGCTGTGGCTTAGTTCGCTAGGAGCTAATGTTACAGGTTACGCTCTCATGCCACCAACCCAGCCTAACATGTTCGATCTCTGTGGTGTTGATAAATTAATTACTTCGGTGACTGGCGATGTGCGTGACAGGGAGAGACTGATGCAGGTTATGCTAGAATCACGGCCAGAAATTGTGATTCATATGGCAGCACAAGCATTGGTACGTGATTCTTATACCAATCCAGTAGACACCTATGCAATAAACGTAATGGGTACGGTTCATTTATTAGAAGCAGTAAGAGCCTGTCAAACTGTAAAAGCAGTTGTGAATGTAACAACCGATAAATGTTATGAGAATAAGGAATGGGAGTGGGGGTATCGGGAGAACGAACCTATGGGAGGATATGATCCTTATTCAAATAGTAAAGGATGCTCAGAACTTGTTACATCATCCTATCGGAATTCGTTCTTTAATCCAAATGAGTATGCTCAACATGGCGTTGCGTTAGCTTCGGCTAGGGCGGGAAATGTAATCGGTGGTGGAGACTGGGCAAAAGATCGTCTAATACCTGATTGTATTAATGCTCTTATAAATAAGAAAAAAGTCATGATCCGTAATCCGCATGCTATTAGACCGTGGCAGCATGTTTTAGAACCACTTAGTGGTTATCTTATGTTAGCAGAAAGACTTTATGTGGATGGTGTAAGTTTCGCTGAGTCCTGGAACTTTGGACCTAATGATAGTGATGCACGGCCTGTAGAGTGGATAGTCCAAAAGATGTGTGAGTTTTGGGGCGAGGGAGCTGCTTATGAAGTAGATAGTAATATGCATCCGCACGAAGCTCATTATCTGAAACTGGATTGTTCAAAGGCCAAAATGAGAATGAATTGGCATCCTAAATGGGGTCTTGAATATACATTAGAGAAAATTATAGATTGGGTACAGGACTATGATAAAAACATTGCAATGCGTAATAAATGCATACAACAAATTGATGAATATATGAAATCATAAAATGGTGGGGAAATGTTAAAATGGATAACAATTTAGAATTAGAAGAGCAATTAAAACAACAGACGATTGAAGCCGCTGTAAAATATTATGAAGTAAAACATAAAAAAAATAAAGAGTTCACACCGGGTGATCGAATCTCTTATGGAGGGCGCGTTTTCGATGAAAAGGAGATTATCAATCTAATTGATTCTTCTTTAGATTTTTGGTTAACTACCGGGAAATATGCTGAAAAATTTGAGAAAGCCTTTGCTGAATTTCTAGGTGTAAAGCATTGTTCCTTAACTAACTCTGGATCATCTGCTAATCTTTTGGCTTTTATGGCTCTGACTTCTCATAAACTTGGTGATCGCAGGATAAAAAAAGGTGATGAAGTAATCACCGTAGCTGCCGCATTTCCTACAACTGTAGCACCAATTATTCAGTATGGTGCTATTCCTGTTTTTGTAGATGTAACCTTACCAACCTACAATATTGATTTTACAATGCTGGAAAATGGGTTATCAGAAAAAACAAAGGCTGTAATGATAGCTCATACTTTAGGTAATCCTTTTAACCTACAAGCGGTTAAAGACTTTTGTGATAAACATAACTTATGGCTGATTGAAGACAACTGCGATGCCCTAGGCACTAAATATCTTTATAATGGTGAGTGGAAATATTCGGGGACTATTGGTCATATTGGTACTTCAAGCTTCTATCCTCCGCATCATATGACGATGGGCGAGGGGGGAGCCGTATATACAAATGATACTCAGTTAAAGCGAATTATTGAATCCTTCCGTGATTGGGGCCGTGACTGCTGGTGTCCTTCAGGTAAAGATGACACATGTAAACATCGCTTTACGCAGCAGTTTGGCGAATTGCCATTAGGCTATGATCATAAATACGTATACTCTCATTTGGGATACAATCTGAAGGTTACGGATATGCAAGCAGCAATAGGTTGTGCCCAAATGGAAAAAATGCCTGCCTTCATTGAAACACGCCGCAAAAACTGGAAGATGCTTCGTGACGGGTTAAATCATTTACAGGATGTATTAATCTTGCCTGAGGCTACTGACAACTCTGAACCGAGCTGGTTTGGATTTTTACTTACGGTGAAAGAGAATGCAGGTTTTACCCGTGATGAGATTGTAGGCTATTTAGAAGAAAATAAAATACAGACAAGGATGCTATTTGCTGGCAATCTCCTCAAACACCCTTGTTTTGATGAAATGCGCACAACAGGTGAAGGATATCGGGTAGTTGGCGAGCTTATCAGCACAGATATCATTATGAATCGTACTTTCTGGATTGGGGTTTATCCAGGGATGAATGAGAATATGATACAGTATATGATTAGTAAGATAAGAGAGTTTTTGAGAAGATGAAGGTATTAGTGACTGGTGCGACTGGGTTTGTAGGTTCTTGCCTGGTGCGTCGTTTAGTTAGCTTAGGTTACGATGTTCACATTTTTACACGTGAACAATCTAATAAGTGGCGAATAACTGATATATTAAACTGTATGACTAAACACGAAGTTGATTTATGTAATTTTGAGAATGTAGCTAAGGCTGTAAAAGAAATAAGACCACGTATTATTTATCATCTTGCCACCTATGGAGGATTCGCGTTTCAACAAGATACGCAAAATATTATGCAGTCTAATCTTATGGGGACAATAAATGTATTACGAGCTTGTGAAACTGTCGGCTTTGATTACTTTGTGAATACAGGCAGTTCTTCTGAATATGGTTTAAAACAAGAACCGATGAAGGAATTAGATATCACGGCGCCAATAGGAGATTATGGAGTTTCTAAAGTAGCGACCACGCTTTTTTGTCAATCAGAAGCTATAAGAACAGGTTTACCAATCGTCACTTTGCGCCTTTTTTCGCCTTTCGGGAATTGGGATGATCCTCAAAGATTAATACCGTATGTGATAAAATCACTGTTACGAGGGGTAACACCAGAATTATCTACCCCTACTTCTGTTCGTGACTATATATATATTGAAGATGTATTAGATTTTTATCAAATGATTGTAAGTAAGCCTTCTTTAGGAGGGAATATCTTTAATGTGGGGAGTGGGGTTCAGCATTCTATTGGTGAAGTTGTTAATATGATTACTCAAACCATAGGAAATGGTGTTGAACCTATTTGGGGAGCAACAGAGCAAAAAAGACCTGAATCTTCACTATGGGTAGCGGATATTACAAAAGCAAATAGAGCAGGTTTGAAAATAAAATCGAATTTAAAAGAGGGACTTAGCAAAACAGTTTCATGGATGAAAGAAAATATTGATCTATATCCATAAAAACAGGATGTGTTGTAATGAAACTATCAGATTACGTGATTGATTTTATTGTAAAACAAGGCGTTTCTCATGTCTTCGAATTTGTTGGGGGAGCAATTGTTCACTTGTTAGACTCTACCTATGATCGTAGTGATATTCAATGTGTATCAGTTCATCATGAACAGACTGGGGCTTTTGCAGCAGAGGCATATGCTCGTATTAATGGCAAGTTGGGGGTTGCTATGGCCACTAGCGGACCAGGAGCATTGAATATGCTTACAGGTATTGGCAGTTGTTACTTTGATTCTGTACCTTGTTTATTTATTACCGGTCAAGTGAATACCTATGAATACAAATTTGATAGTCCTATTCGCCAGATTGGTTTTCAGGAAACGGATATTGTTTCCGTGGCTACGCCATTGACAAAATATGCGGAATTAGTCGTGGATTCAAAGAAAATTCGTTATCACCTTGAAAAAGCTGTATATATGGCGCAAAGTGGTAGACCAGGGCCAGTTCTTCTGGATATTCCCATGAATGTTCAACGTGCGCAGATTGACCCAGATATGCTAGAGAGCTTTTTTGATAGTGAAGAGTATAAACAAATAGAAAAACGACAAGAAGTTATGGAAAAGATAGATGAATTTGTTAATATGATTGGTGAAGCCAAAAGGCCAGTCATTCTTGTTGGAGGTGGAGTTAGAACGGCTAATGCCACAGATGAACTGTTAGAGTTTGTTTCCCAAACAGGTTTTCCTGTGGTGACTTCCTTAATGGGTCTTGATGCGATACCTCATGATAATAAAGCTTTTGTTGGTATGATTGGGGCGTATGGCAATCGTTATAGCAATCTTGCTTTGGCAAATTGTGACTTATTATTGGTCTTAGGCTCACGATTAGATACGAGACAGACGGGTACGAGACCTGACACCTTTGCCCGTGCCTCGAAAAAAATTCAAATAGATATTGATATGGTAGAGTTAAATTATAAAATTAAGATGGATTTAGCCATTCATTATGATGTTAAAGAGTTTTTGGTTATAGCAAATAAGAAGATAAGAGAAGCCAAGATGCCAGACATTTCAAGTTGGTATGAAAGAATACAGCTTTATAAAGAAAAGTATCCTACTGCATCAAAACTTTTAAAAGATAACAATATTGAGCCAAATGCCTTTATTGAGTTGCTTTCTCGGTACAGCAAAGAGGGAGATATTATTTGTCTTGATGTAGGACAACATCAGATGTGGGCAGCCCAGTCCTTTAGACTCAAAAAAAATCAGAGAATGCTTAATTCTGGTGGTATGGGATCTATGGGATTTGCTCTTCCCGCTGCAATCGGCGCCGTTAAAGCATATCCAGAGGTTAATGGGATTGTCATTGCTGGTGATGGCGGAATTCAAATCAATATTCAAGAATTAGATTTGATTGCAACACACCAATTGCCGATAAAAATAGTGGTCTTAAATAATGGATGTCTGGGAATGGTTAGGCAGTTTCAGGACATATATTTTGAAGGAAGACGACAGTCAACAGTGCTAGGATATAGTTGCCCAAACTTGATAAAAATTGCGGAGGCTTATGGTATTGATTCTTATGAGATTACCTCATTAGAATCGGCTGGAAAGACAATTGAACAAGCATTTAGTGATAATAGACCAGCATTTATCAATGTTAAATTAGAGCTTGCTACTGTCGTAAATCCTAAACTTGTTGTAAATCGACCCATTGAAGATATGTATCCTCATTTAGATAGGGCAGAATTGGGGGAACTGATGGAAATTGATCTTGTGGAAGAAATAGCTGTTCCAGGCTGAGCCCTAGAGAATTATTTAATGAAAAATTATGTCTATTAAAAACAATAAAATAGGTTTCTAATAATGAAACTATGTTGGATTTTGGACAAACTCCTTATCGAAGTGATGAAGCTATGGATTCAAAGGCAGATATATCTGAATTAGCAAGGTTAAATTGGAAATTTAGAAGGGATAAATATTATCGCATATAACAAAAGTAGAGAATGAGGGTTAAAATGAACAATATAAAACTGACGATTGCTATACCCACTTATAATGGAGCAAGTAATATATGCGAAACGCTGGATAGTATATTAGTTCAAATGCAGGCCGGTGTCGATATTATAATATCTGATAATGCATCAACAGAAAATACAAGCGAGATCATAAAAGAATACCAGTCAAGATATCCATATATTAAATATTATTGCAATGATGAGAATCTTGGGGCGGATTCTAATTTTAATTTGGCAGTGCGGCGATCAGAGGGTGAATTTGTTTGGTTATTTAGTGATGATGATATTATGATGCCTGGTGCTATAAAAAAAGTAATGTCAATTTTGAATGAACATCAAAATTTAGTAGCGATATATGTGAACTATTCAGTATATAGTATTGATTTAGCTACTTGTATACAAGAGTATGGTATAGAAATTGAAAAAGATAAATTATGTTCTAATGGAAATCAATTTCTTGATACGGTGATGCAGGGGCCTGGTTTCTTATCTGCAGATGTTGTAAATCGAGCTATCTGGATGGATACGGATATTACCCCTTATGTGGGGACAAATTGGATTCAATTTGGAACTGTATTGAATATGGTCGAAAACCGACTGTCATATTGTGTTGCCAAGCCATACATAAAATTAAGAATTGGGGCCATTAGATGGGCTGGCAATGGTCAGTTCTTTTTAAATATGTTGAATTTTATTAAAATACTGCAGGATTTACAAAAATCACATTATAAACCTGCAGTTGTAAATAAAACAATTAATATAGTTATGCAAAGTTGGAGTCTTACTATTAGTTCTGCCAAAAGAGATGGATTGGATGTGAATATAAGTCTTATTAAGAGGATGGTTGAGATGTTTGGCGGAACCCTCTCATTATGGCTATGGTATTTGCCAATGCTGTTAGTACCTAATTTTACCTATCGTTTAGTTTATGGAAAACATCTTAAACCTATATTCAAGAAGCTGGTTGGAAGATAAATGACCATTACGCGTTATAATGCTGAGAGGCGGACGGGGACGAATTTTTATTCATATGAAATGTTTCTTATTGAGGATTATTTATGATTAGTAGTAGGATGCTTCATTTTTTGCTTGGGATGGGTTCTACACATTTAAGTGCGATAGCTATGGTAGTTGTTAATATGATATCCATTCCTATCGGCTTGCAGTATTTTGGCATAGAAAAGTATGGCGCATTGTCTATTGTAACTACATTATTAGCCTATTTATCACTATCAAATCTTGGTATTCCAACAGCAGCAAGTATTCTGGCCTCTAAAAGCCAAGATAAAGTTGAGGTTTTTGTAATTATAATAAAGGCTTTCGTTATGACTTTATTAATATGCTTATTGGCGGTTATCAGTATTTTGATATTTATTAATGATTCATGGTGGATGATCTTGCTAGGTAAGATTCCTTTAAATATTTACAAGGAAGTCCAGGATGCATCGGTCATAGCAACGCTATTATTTTTATTAAATATTCCATGGACAACTTTTATGGCAGGATTCATCGCAGATGGTAAAATCTACATAGAAAGATTATATGCAGCAATTTCTAGTAGTCTATCTCTATTAGCATTACTACTATGTATAAACATAGAAGGTAATCTTGTCACATATTTGGGTATCAGAGGTATCATGATTATTCTACTTAGCATTATCAGTGGCATACATCTGATATTATCTACGCAAGATGTGAAGAATATTTTATTAGATAGCACAAAAAGAATTTTCAAACCATCCATTCATCGGGAAATTAGTTTCTATTCTCTTTTTTCAAATGGATATCGGATTTTTTTTCTAAGTTTATCTTCTATGGTTGTTCTAAATACCGATAATCTTGTTATAAGTAATTTTATTGGTATGGAAGCCGTAGCAAGTTATTCGATTACTTTTAAACTGATAAGTACAAGTTATATTATAGTTACAGCTCTGAATGCTGCACTTGGTCCTATGTATGGAAATGCATATGCAGGTGGTGATACTGAATGGATACAAGGAACCTATAATAAGATTGCAACAGTTAATTCAATTTTGGGTGGGATGATTTGGATTGGTGCCATTGGATTCGCGGAAGAACTTATTAAATTATGGGTTGGGTCAGCAGGTTATGCTGGACTACTTGTGGTATTTGCATTAGGGGGATATGGTTATTCACTTTCCTTATGTCATGTCCATGCTTCATTATTGTCAAATATTAGTATTGATAACAGAAATGTTTTGATAGGGTGGTCTGAAGCGGGCGTTAATTTTATCCTTTCAATCATAATGGTGATTGCATGGGGTTCGGGTGGAGTTGCATTGGGAACATTTTTGGCGGCTATTGCAACTGTATTTTGGATGATGCCTAGAGAAATTAATAGAAGAACACATGGCAAGATAATATTTGACTTTAAGCCAATATTACGACATTTTAAGAAAGTAATAGCTCCTTTACTACTAGTTTCTTTGTTTGTCGAATATGCAGTTGAACAGAAAATTTTCAAATTATTATTAGACATAATTATTTTATTAGCCTACACAATTATTTCTTATAGAATGCTACCGAACGAGATAAAAGCTACTAGTATTAAGGTATTGAATAAGCTTATAAATACTCAACGGTGAATAAAGTAAAAGTTAAAAATTTATAGGAATATATAACTATTGTATATTACCGTTTTTAAATCGTATAGCCGGTATAGTTTAAGCTAGTTATGATGAGCATAATATAAGTAAGTTTTTGTATGAAAGGTGATTAGTAATGGAGAAAATTACTTTTGTCGTTTTTACTTATAATGAGGAACGGCGGATTGAATATGTATTAAGATGTTTTCAAAAGTATGGCAAGATACTTGTTATGGATAATTACAGCACCGACAATACTGCTCAAATAGCTAGACAATATGGTGCTGAAGTTTGTTTGCATAAGCATAATGGCTGGGTTGAAGAAGAGCAGGTTGCCAATAATGTGTTAAGTCAGATAACAACACCCTGGGTATATTGGGGCTATTGTGATGAGGTATTACCGCGGCAACTCCTTGATAAATTGGCTAAAGTAAGTCAGCAGGAGCAATATAAATTAGTAGTTATCCCCAAGCGCAACTTGACGTATGGCATGGAAGATTTTGTGATGTTAAAAAAAGATACCAATCCACGTTTTTTTAGAAAAGGCTATGTTTCATTCAAAGACAATGTAATTCACAAAATAGGAGAATTCTTGGGGAAAGAGGATGAAATATTATATCTTAAGAGGAAAAAAGAATACTCAATCATACACTGTAGTACTTACACCGTTGAAAAGTATATTAATAATTTAAATAATTATTCAACTATTGAAGCTAACATAAAGATTAAAAATGGCAATTTTAAATTTAAAGATTTAATCCTAATTCCTTTATGTAATTTTCTTAATACATATATTCGTGAAGGAAACTGGAAGTTTGGATACGCTGGTATTATAATGTGCTTACAGCTTGCAATTTACCAAATACTTGTATATTGCAAGCTGTGGGAATTAGAAAATGATGTAACAATTACCACTATTGAGAATAGGTATGATTTTATTAAAGAGAAAATTTTGGCTGAAATAGAAAAGTAACTCAGTGCAGCTCTCTCGACTATTAGATTTTTGGGATCATGCATTATTCAAAATAATTTACTCATTTGATATGCCTCTATTTATTTTTTTTAGTGGTGAGCTGTAACCCTCTATGAGCATCATCGTATGTTGTGCCTAATTATATCCAAATATTTAGGAAAAGCTTAACATTGAGGAGACTATTATTATAAATGAAGCTTTATCAATTAGTTAATAAATTTATTTTCTTTTGGAATTATTTTAAAACACAGATATATTATCAATTTCTTTTTAAAGAGATACGAGCTAAATCTGTTTTGTTCACTCCAATGAGACTTATGAATCCTAGTAGCATTTCAATTGGCAATAAAACTATTATTGAGAAAGAAGCAACACTATATTCAATAGATCAGTTTGCTAATAAACGATATAATGGGAAAATATTCATAGGAAATAAGGTATATATCAATCATCATTTTAATGTTACTTGCGCGAATTGCGTTGATATAAAAGACGATGTGCTAATCGCATATAATGTGAGCATCTTTGATTTTGATCATGATTATGAAGATATCAATAGTAATATTAATAAAACTGACTTGATTGTAAAGGGACCAATCATAATTGGTGAAAAAAGCTGGATAGGCATGAATGTAGCTATATTAGGTAAAGTAACAATTGGTAAACATTGTATAATTGGAGCGAATAGTGTAGTAATAAAGGATATTCCTGACTATAGTATTGCTGTTGGCAATCCAGCGAGAGTTATTAAGAGATTTAATCTGGAAACAGGCAAATGGGAAAAGGTGGCTGAATTATGAATGTCTTAGTTACGGGTGGAGCAGGATTCATCGGTACGAATCTAGTTAGAAAGTTATTAAAAGAAAATTGTAATGTTACAATATTAGATAATTTCAGCAAGCAGATTCACGGAGATAACGTAGAGTTAGCTACAGATATAAAGGAAAAAGTTAAATTGATTATTGGTAGCGTGACAGATAAAGAACTTTTTCATAAAGCATTGGTTGGGCAAGAGGTGGTTGTTCACTTAGCTGCCGAAACAGGAACGGGTCAGTCTATGTACGAAGTTGAGAAATATGAAGAAGTCAATATAAAAGGTACAGCTATCTTGTTGGATTTTATCGTTAATAAAGAAAGCAGTGTAAAAAAAATAGTAGTAGCATCATCGCGGGCTATCTATGGTGAAGGTAAATATCAGTGTGAACAGCATGGCATTGTTTATCCTAATAGGCGTATAACAGACGATATGACGAAGGGACGTTTTGAACCTTTATGCCCAATTTGTGGACAAGATTGTAAGGTGTTACTTACCGATGAGGATTCAGCTATCAATCCTTCATCTTTTTACGGTCTTACGAAGCAAATGCAAGAGCAGATGGTGTTACTATTTGCAAAAACAATTGGTATTTCGGCATTTTCCCTACGCTATCAGAATGTTTATGGACCAGGGCAATCGCTTAAGAATCCGTACACAGGAATTTTAGCTATTTTTTCGAATCAAGCTAGAGTCAATCAGCCTATCTATATTTTTGAAGATGGGCAGGAAAGTCGTGATTTTGTTTATATAGAAGATGTCGTTGATGCAACATGGCGTTGTATTTCGCCTGAAGTGACAGGAGTAGAAGCCTTAAACGTTGGTAGTGATGAAAAAACAACTGTGGAAGAAGTAGTAGCAGAAATTATAAAATATTTTCAAAGTAAATCAAGTGTTACAGTAACTGGTGCTTTTCGTGAAGGAGATATCCGTCATAATATTGCTGATCTTACTAAAATCAAGGAAAAGATCGGCTATTACCCACAATGGAAGTTTGCGGATGGCATACGAGAATTTTTGAGTTGGGCTGAATCTCAAAAAGTAGATACCGACTCAAAATATGAAAAGTCACTTTCCGAAATGAGACTAAGGGGACTTATGCATGGGTAGTAAAATAGGAATTGTAACTGTAACTTATAATAGTGGTACGGTTATCGATGGATTTATGAAGTCTGTTATATCTGAGACCTATCAAGAATTTATGGTGTATATTGTTGATAACGCTTCTTCGGATGATACCTTACAAAAAATGCGAGAATATCAAAATCATTTAGGTCCTCGGGTTGTTATAATTGCTAATAAAGAAAACATTGGGGTAGCGGCAGGCAATAATCAAGGTATTAAAAAAGCTCTAGAAGATGGTTGTGATTATGTTTTACTAATTAATAATGATGTGGAATTTGAGGAACAATTATTTCAAAAGCTGTTAGCGGGTTTGGAGAGATATCAGTGTGATATTGTCATTCCTAAAATATATTATTATGATAATCCGCAGAAGATCTGGTGCGCGGGAGGTCATTTTCAGTGGTGGCAAGGTTATCAAAGCCGACATTATGGCGAAGGGGAAATCGACAAAGGGCAATATGACGAGGCAAAGAAGGTAAGCTATTCGCCCACATGTTGTATGTTAATTAAAGCAGAGGTTTTTGATAATATTGGTATAATGGATGAAAAATATTTTGTATATTATGATGATACGGATTTTTGTTTTCGAGCATCAAAGAGTAATGTTTCAATGTATTATCTGCCGTCGGCGACCTTGCTACATAAAGTGAGTAGTCTAACGGGAGGAGGAACTTCTCTTTTTACGATACGATATACAACTCGAAATCGAACTTATTTTATGAAGAAAAATATAAGGGCTCCATTTTCTTTGATGTGGTTGCTAGTTTATCAATTAGTCATTTGGGGTTACTTTTTGACTAGGAAGAATAGTTGGTCTGTTTATAAGTTAAAACAGAAGGCATTACTCGAGGGTCTGGTTCTGTAGCATCTATAAGTTAGCTAGGTGTTTTGTAGCGTATTATTCTTTCTTTTTTACAATATATATTTTAAGTTTTACTTATGATTGATTGGTAGAATTAGATTTGGGGAATTATACTTTCGAATAAAAAATAATATATTCGTACTCGTTACTTTGCATATTAAATTATAAAGGTTTCATTTTGATAATATTAGTTAATACTTTTTCTTATAGTCGTGGGAATGAACTTTCTTCAGAGTGAGGGATTAATTGAACTCTTCCCAATAATAATTTTATGTGCTATCTACGATTTATAATATGCTTAATTCAGAAAGTAACATTTAAGTACTTAATATGTGAAGGAGCTAAACAGTAAAACGGATGTTTAAAATTTATATTAATGGTCGTTTTTTAACTCAATCAGTAACCGGAGTTCAACGTTATGCAATTGAATTAATCAACGCATTAGATTTATTAATAGGGAACCATAAGAAATATTCTTTTTGCCTATTGGTACCTAATAATATTAAAAATAGTAATTTCAATATGAAGAATATACCTGTTAAACGAGTAGGATATTTAACAGGGCATTTATGGGAACAATTAGAGCTGCCTTATTATTCGCAGGGGGGCGTATTAATTAATTTGTGTAACGCGGCACCCTTAGCGAAAAAAAATCAAATTGTTACAATTCACGATGCAGCCGTTTTCAGTTACCCTCAAGCCTATTCTTTTGCCTTTCGGACCTGGTATAAAATACTTTTAAAAAGCTTGGCAAAAAACTCGCGGTTTGTGATTACAGATTCTCTATTTTCAAAAAAAGAATTAGTTCATTATAGTGGAGTTATACAAGAAAAAGTTCAAGTTATTTATTTAGGGAAAGAGCATGTCTTTAATTGCAAAACTGTTCAAATATTATTAAAGAAACATAATTTATTTAATAAAAAATTTGTATTAGCTGTTAGCAGCATGAATCCTAATAAAAATTTTGAATCGATTATAAAGGCTATTCAATTGATTAAGAACGAAAACATTGAAATTGTCATAGCTGGCGGTATAGATCCTAGAGTTTTTATCAAAAACGAAAAATTACCTGAATGTGTTAAACATGTAGGATATGTAAGTGATGAAGAACTAAGGAGTCTTTATGAACATGCTTCCTGTTTTGTATTTCCGTCATTTTATGAAGGATTTGGACTTCCGCCATTAGAGGCAATGACGTGTGGGTGTCCTGTTATTGTATCAAATGTGGCTTCATTGCCTGAAGTTTGTGGTGACGCCGCTTTATATTGTGATCCATATAGTCCTAAAGATATTGCGGATAAAATTAATTTGATGTTAAATCATAAAAGTTTGAGAGAACAATTTATCCATAGGGGATTAGAACGTTCCAAGTTATTTACATGGGAGAAGTGTGCGAAAGAAGTGCTAAAATTTATTGAAGAGGTTGCTAAATGAAAATCGCAATTATTCATGATTGGCTTGTTACTTATGCAGGTGCAGAACGGGTTCTTGAACAAATGTTGCATGTTTTTCCTAATGCGGATTTATATAGCATAGTTGATTTTTTACCAAATGAAAAGCGTGGCTTTATTAAAAACAAAAAAGTTCAGACCTCATTTATTCAGAAATTACCATTATCTGAAAGTAAGTATCGTCAATATTTGCCACTTATGCCTCTCGCAATAGAACAATTCGATTTATCAAGTTATAATATAATTATTTCTAGTTCTCATGCAGTAGCCAAAGGTGTACTTTCAGGACCAGATCAGTTGCATTTATGTATGTGCTATTCTCCTATCCGATATGCCTGGGATTTACAACATCAGTATTTAAAAGAATCCGGTTTAGACAAAGGCATAAAAGGGTGGATGGCTAAATGGATATTGCATAATATAAGAAATTGGGACTATCGTACCGCCAATGGGGTAGATGAGTTTATTGCAATTTCAACCTTTATTGCTAAACGTATTCAAAAAGTGTATAGGCGCGAATCTTTAGTAATTTATCCACCTGTTGATGTTGAAGCTTTTTCATATTGCGAAAAGAAGGAAGATTTTTATTTTACAGCTTCTAGAATGGTTCCATATAAAAAAATAGATTTAATTGTGGAAGCTTTTTCACAAATGCCGGATAAAAGGTTAGTCGTAATTGGTGATGGCCCAGATTATAAAAAAATCAAAGCTAAAGCAGGGCAAAATGTTCAATTGTTAGGCTATCAACCGTTTATGATTCTAAAAGAACATATGCAAAAGGCTAAAGCATTCATATTTGCAGCTGAGGAAGATTTTGGTATCGCACCTCTTGAGGCTCAAGCATCTGGAACTCCCGTAATTGCTTTTGGGAAGGGTGGAGTATTGGAAACTATTCGTGGCTTAGACAATCCAATGCCTACGGGGGTATTCTTTAATGATCAAACAATACCATCAATTGTAGAAGCTGTAAATGCATTTGAAAAGAATAGAGATAAGATAACTGCTACTGCTTGTCGTGAAAATTCTTTAAGATTTTCCCCAGAGCGATTTAGGAGAGAATTTGAAGAATTTGTGTTTCAGCAATTAGTATTGTTCAAGAAAAACAAAGATAATTTATTATCAGAAAAAACATGAGGTGCTTATTATGAAATCAGCATTAATCACAGGAATAACAGGGCAGGACGGGGCTTACTT
>JAEYSJ010000120.1 GCA_023434855.1 Bacillota bacterium
TTACTAACAAAAGGCTAATGCAGGAAATAACACCCGATTTTGTAAAACAGGTAGACTTTATTTACCTTGAAGACATGAGTATGTCACAAGTCCTGGATAAAGTGGCTTCTTTGCCGGATAATAGTCTGATAGTAATGATGACTTTTAATCAGGACAAACTTAACAATACTTATACTTATGATGAAAGCATTGACCTAATTGTACAAAGGGCAAAGGTACCGATTTATAGTGTGTGGGACGTTTATTTAGGCAAAGGCATGGTCGGCGGTATGCTGACCAGCGGGTATTCCCAAGGTAGTGAGGCAGCAGGTATGATTAAGCGCATACTTGCCGGGGAACAACCTGCCAATATCCCGATCCAAAAAGAAAGTCCCAACCATTATATGTTTGACTATAACCAGATGGCTAAGTTTCACATTCCTTTGTCCAAATTGCCGGCAGGCAGCGTTGTCATCAATGAGCCTATTTCATTTTATCCAGAAAATAAAATGCTTGTTTGGGGAATCGGCGTGTTCATCAGCATATTGATGATGATTATTTTCTTGCTGTATTATAATATTACGCAACGTAAAAAGGTTGAAGACGAGCTTAAAATATATGCGACTACCGACAATATGACCGGTGCCGTAAACCGGCGGACAGGCCGTCAGCTTCTGGAAAAGCAATTGATTTTCGCCCGGAAAGGCAATAATAAGCTGACTATTTGTTTTGTTGATATTGACGATCTAAAAAGAGTAAATGATACCTACGGACACCAGGAAGGCGACCAGTTAATTAAGTCTGTCGGCAAATTATTAAAGGATTCACTTAGGGAAACGGATATTATCTGCCGGTTTGGCGGCGATGAGTTTCTGGTGATTTTTCCAGCCTGCGATATTAATCAGGCTAAAGCCATTTGGGCGCGAATCAGCCAACATATTGATAACTACAATTCTTTAGGTCTCTATCCGTTCAGTATCAGAATGAGTAAGGGCTTTGCCGAATATGATCCCCGGCAGCCTCTATCGCCGGATGCTTTGATAAAGATGGCGGATAATGAGATGTACAGGGAGAAGCGAGAGTGTAAAGGCGAAAGCAAAAGCATTGACAATTCTATATAGTATACATATATTATATATAGTATTTAAGGCATTTTAGGAGGTTTACCAGGATATATATGGAAGAACTAACGGCAGAAACTAATAAACGGCGTACCTATGCGATTATTTCCCATCCTGACGCCGGGAAGACTACTTTGACGGAAAAACTGCTGCTATACGGTGGCGCTATCCGCCTGGCCGGCTCGGTAAAGGCACGCAAGGCGCAGAAACACGCCGTGTCCGACTGGATGGAAATTGAGAAGCAGCGCGGGATCTCGGTGACATCCAGTGTTTTGCAATTTGACTATGACGGATTTCGCGTTAATATACTGGATACACCCGGCCACCAGGACTTTAGTGAGGATACCTACCGTACCTTGATGGCGGCGGACAGTGCCGTCATGCTGATTGATGTGGCCAAAGGGGTTGAAGAACAGACAAAAAAATTGTTTCATGTCTGTAAACAACGGGGTATACCTGTCTTCACCTTTGTCAACAAGCTTGACAGATATGGTAAAAACCCTTTTGATCTAATGGAAGAAATAGAACAAGTTCTGGGGATACGTGCTTATCCGATGAATTGGCCAATTGGCTTAGACGGCAATTATCAGGGCGTATATAACCGTAAAATGGCCCAAATCGAATTGTTCGATACCAGCGGCGTTCATGGCAGTTCGGTAGTGCCTTCGACAGTCGGCAGTGTGAGTGATCCCGGGTTTAGAGAAGTGCTGGGTAAAGAAGAGCACCAATCACTTTGTGAGGATATTGAACTTTTAGATATGGCCGGGGACGAATTTGATTTGGCCAAAGTGGCGGCGGGAGAACTTACACCAATGTTTTTTGGCAGCGCCATGACTAATTTTGGCGTACGGCCCTTTTTAGAAGAGTTTTTGCGATTAGCGCCGCCGCCGGTAGCCAGACAATCCACCGAAGGAAAAATAGACCCTGACAGTGAAGTATTTTCCGCTTTTGTGTTTAAGATACAGGCTAAAGATACCATGAAACGCAAACAGTTTGTTAAAGGCATGACCCAGCTGACCCAGGAAGGGGCGGTGCAGGTGTTCCGCCAGCCGGACAGCGCAGTGGAAGCCTTTATTATTGGGGTGGTAGGCAGTTTGCAATTTGAAGTACTGGAATATCGCCTGAAAAACGAATATGGGGTGGATATTTTTATGGACCGGCTGCCTTTCGGCGTTGCCCGTTGGCTGGCAGGCAGCGAGGCGGATCTCAAAGCAATTAAAAGCATGGATAGCGGTATGCTGGTTAATGATATCAAAGACCGGCCGGTAGCGCTTATCAGCAACGAATGGTCGCTTAGATGGGTAAGCGAACGCAACCCTGATATTGAATTCTTAGAAGTGCCGGCAGACTCCCGCAGTATATGACAGGAAAGCCGCAAGAAGGACAGAATGGGACCGTACCATAGCAAAATAGGGGTAGTTCTAGCATCCGTGTCATGGGCTGAAAAGTAATTTGCAGAATATTTAAAAGGCATACCATATAATATTAGGGTATGCCTTTTAATATTAAACCTGCGACTATTTCTATTAGAGTCCGTTCGGCCATGTCTAAAATTGAAATGTCCATACGGATTATGGGTATAAATCAATGCCAATATTTGCTGTATCATCAGGGATTGATATAGACTAGGCAGTTTGGTAAATGTAGAGCTGACCTTTGCAAAGTAAATTATGTTCGATGAGCAGCATGCTATTTCTTCATATATCGATTTTTGCCTTATTTACAAGGAAATGAAAAGTTTTTGTCGTATATCAAGTAGGCAGAGTGGAAATCGATTGATCTTTTTACCGCCATAACTTTATTACTAATTAGGCGAAGGGTGATAATTGCTTGAAAAGTGTCATGACCAAAATAAAGTATATGGCGGTAATCATAAGCCTCTTGTTAGGGCCGTTGTTAATTATTCCGCATTTGGGAGTTGAAACGCAAGCACCTCAGGCGGTACACGGCGTACTGGATTTTTCAGAATGGGATTTTTCTACGGCTGCTACGGTACCGCTTAACGGTGAATGGGAATTCTATTGGAATCAGTTGCTGACCCCGGCCGATTTTGCCGGCGGCGACAGCGGTTATAAGCCGGAGCTTACCGGTTATGTCAATGTTCCTCATCAGTGGCGGGGTAGTGTCAACGGGGTGGAATTGCAAAAATATGGCTGTGCTACCTACCGGCTACTCATCAAAGTCCGGCCATCTGACAGCACATTCGGCCTTAAGACAGGCATTATCCGCATGCAAAACAGTCTCTTTGTCAACGGTGTGCTACTGGGAGGCAGCGGCAAGCCGGCGGCTGCGCCGGCAGATGCCGTTCTGACGGAAAATGTACCTTACACTGCGTTTTTTGCTTTGCGTGGGGACAGCGTTGAAATTATTCTGCAAGTGAACGATTATGTCTATAATGGCGGCATTATATTGCCTGTTTATTTTGGCGGGCAAGCGGCGGTGCAGGCGCTCGACCGGAAGCTCTTAATTTTTGAAACTTTTGCGGCTGCTTGTCTATTTTGCGGGGGACTTTATAATATAGGGATATTCTTAGTTGGCCGGCGGGACCGCAGTCTATTATATTTCGGGTTGTTTTGCTTATTTCTTTTCATCGCGTACATCACTCTCGGGCAAAAACTCGTGAGTCAGTTTATGCCGGACTTGTTGTATGCAACGGTTTATAAAATCAGAACACTGTTCCTTTATTTAAGCGTTGTTCTGATGGCGCTTTTTCTGCAACAGATGGCGGAGGGATTGTTACCGGGACGGTTGATTCGCGGTATTGTTTTCTTATTTGGCGGTTATGCGCTGACAGGGCTCGTCTTTGCGCCTGCGATGCATATCCTATGGCAGTCTGTTTTTGTGTTGCTGACCATAGCTGTCTATATTGTGTTTATCCTGTTGTTAAGTCGTCTTTTCTATCAGGGATGGTATGGAAGTCTCGGTCGTACCGGACTGAAACTGTTGATTTTGGCTCTCTTGTGTATCGTAATGGAGCTTCTGGTTACTGTCCTTTATTTTCGGCTTTTGCCTTTTTTGATTTTAAGCAATCGAATGCTGGGGGACATCTGTGTAGTACTTTTTGTACTCCTAATGTCCTATATGCTGTCGGTCAGATTTGCTAACGCGTATACCACGATAGAAAACCTGTCGATACGGCTCAAAGAGCAAAATGCGTTAAAAGATACATTTCTGGCGAATACTTCCCATGAATTCCGGACACCATTGCACGGCATCATCCACATGGCGCAAGCCGTTCTGGAAGACTCCGCTTGCAAGATTACTTCGCAGCAACAAGAAAATTTATCCCTGGTGGTGTCCATTGCACAACGACTCTCTATCCTGGTCACTGATATACTGGATTTTGAAAAGATAAAAAACAATGAAATAAGCTTATACCTAAAACCGATTGAACCTCGCGCGGCTGTTGATTCAGTATTAGAAGTGTTTCGACATATTACCAAAGGCGGTCAGGTAAATCTGGTCAATCGTGTTCCGTACGGGCTGTTGCCGGCGAAGGCGGACGAAAACCGGTTGCGGCAAATTCTTTATAATTTGATTGGCAATGCGTTGAAATTTACCGCCAGCGGAGAAATTTCTGTAAATGCCTCAATACATGAAGAAATGCTTTATATTTCAGTGACTGATACCGGCATTGGTATTCCTCCGGAAAAATATGAAGACATATTTTCCTCTTTTGAACAAGTAAGTGCCAGCCGCGCGGGCGAATATGGCGGTACCGGGCTAGGACTTGCCATTACTCGGCAATTAGTGGAACGGATGAATGGTAGGATATGGGTTGCATGGTCAGAACTGGGCAAGGGTTCTGAAATCACCTTTTCCTTACCGCTCTGCATTTCAGATAGCACTGGCAATATTGATAATGCCTCACGTACAGACAATAAAATGGCTACAACTCTTAAACCGGACAGCAAGCCTATAGTCCGCAAGGAGGGAGAGTTTACTATCCTGGCTGTTGACGATGACCCGACCAATCTGCAAATTATGGCCAATATCTTTGCAAAGAATAACTACGATATTTTGACTGCCGCCAGCGGAGTAGAGGCGTTAAAGATTGTCAGCGATCATAAAAACATTGACATTGTGCTGCTCGATGTCATGATGCGCAGCATGACAGGCTTTGAGGTATGCAGACGGTTGCGGGAAAGGTATTCCTTGTTTGAATTGCCGGTGCTGTTGATTACCGCACGCAGCTTACCTGATGACGTGGCAGCAGGTTTTGCTGCTGGGGCTAATGACTATGTTATCAAGCCTTTTAATGCTGATGAATTACGGGCGCGAGTAACAACACTGCTTTCATTGAAAAAGGCGGCAAAAGACGTGATTCGGACGGAATTCGCTTTTCTTCAGTCGCAGATCAAACCACATTTTTTTTACAATGTGCTGAATACTATTGTTTCATTATGTTATACTGATAGCCGAAAAGCTGGAAAATTGCTGGCCGAATTTAGCAATTATCTGCGCAGGAGCTTCGATATTCAGGAAAATCTGCTCTTTACCAGTGTGGAAAATGAACTGGAACTCGTGAAATCATATGTGGTTATAGAACAAGCTCGCTTTGGAGATCGCCTGACGGTCAAATATAATATTGATCAAAACTTGTTACCCTGTCAAATCCCGCCGCTCGTCATCCAGCCGTTGGTTGAAAATGCGGTAAGACATGGCCTGATGAATAGAGAAGAAGGCGGACATATTGTTGTAACCGCCCGCCGGGAAGAGAGCGATATGGTCATTGAGGTGGCCGATGACGGCATTGGCATCCCTGCCGACAAATTGGCAGGACTATTGTCAACCAAACAGGAGTCCGGTGGCGTGGGTTTACGCAACATTAACCGGCGCTTGCTTAACTATTACGGGGAGGCGTTAAACATAACAAGCCAGGAAGGCCAGGGAACTTTGGCGATTTTAAGAATTCCCACTACTTGTCCAGAAAATGTCCAGAAGCGTCTGATATAATGAAATTAAACTAGATAGATGGGAAGTAGATTTGCATGTTAAGAGCAGTCATTGTTGATGATGAGCAACCGGCAATCGATTTGCTAAAAATATTGCTTGAAGGCACGGGGAAGGTAAAGTCTGTCGGGGAATACTGCAAGCCTTCGGAAGCCGCTAAGAATATAGCAATATTGGAGCCTGATGTAGTTTTCCTGGATGTTGAAATGCCCGGAATGAATGGCATTGAGCTGGCAGGGAACATAATGGACCGGTCAGCGGACATTGATATTATATTCGTGACAGCCTTTCGCAATTATGCGGTGGAAGCGTTTGAAGTAAATGCTATAGACTATTTGCTAAAACCCGCGTTGCAGGAGAATGTGGACAGGTCAATCTCAAGGTTGTTAAAGCGTAGACAACAAAGGCTAACCTCCTCGCGCATCAATACTGAGGTCCAAATAAATGGCTTTGGCAAATTTGAAATAAGGAATTCTTTAAGTGGTAATCTGATAAAGTGGCGCACAGCAAAGGTGGAGGAATTATTCGCTTACCTCTTGTATCATCGGGGAACGATAGTTCGGAAGGGAGAAATCATTGATAGCCTGTGGCCGGAGTGTGAGCTGAAAAACGCTGATAATAATTTACATACGTCTGTGTATAAACTAAAAAAAACACTTAAAGAAAATAGTATAAATATTTCAGTTAAGTTTTCCGGCGGGGGTTATATATTGGAGCTGGGTCCTGCCATTGATTATGATGTTGCTAGTTTTGAAACCTTTACCGCAAAAGGGACGGCTTTGATTAAGGATGATATCGGCGAATTTGAGAAAATGGCTGCTTTATACCAAGGCGATTACCTTGAGGGGAAAGATTATCTGTGGTGTATCTCTGAACGTACCAGACTGCAGAAATACTTTTCTGATTTGGTCAAGCAAGTGGCCCGCTACTATATTAATTCGGCAAATTACAGTAATGCGGAGCAAATACTGCTGCGAAGTGTTGGGTATTTACCTTATGATGAGGACGCGTATGAGTTATTGCTGAAGATTTGCTCTTTGCAAGGTGATAGACCTGCCATGATAAAATACTACGAAACCATACAAACAGTACTACAGGATGAGCTGGGAATTGAACCTCGGCCTTCGCTAAAAAGATTGTATGAAAGCTTGCTAAACGATTTCAGCCCGGAATAAGACTATTTCTAATAGACTGACGACAAATATTTGTTGTCAGTCTATTTTTTACACAATTTCGCAATTTCTATAGAATAATGTCTAATCATGTCCAGAAAATGTCCAGAATCGGCTGTTATAATAGGGATGGCTGTAGATTTAGTTTCGAATTTAAAACGGAGGGATGACTATTTCATGAACACTTTCACCCGCACCAAAAAGATTACTGCCATTATTTCTGTCTTTTCAATTCTTTCCTATGCTTCGGTCATAGCCGCTACTGTTAGCGGTATAGGTTTGTATGGAGGACGGATATGGTACAGATAAGGTCGGAAGCGGTTAAAGGTGGGAATTTTACAATTTTGGTTGCTGATGGGAAACGAGAAAATCTAAATATTATATCGGGTATATTTGCTCAGGACAACTATAACGTTTTGTTGGCTGACAGCGGGGCACAAGCCTTGCATTTAGTTGCAGAACATAAAGTGGATGTTATGCTGCTTGATGTGATGATGCCAGACATGTCAGGATGTACGGTGTGCGAAAAAATAAGAGAAAAACATACGTTGTATGATTTGCCGGTAGTGCTGGTAACAGACAGGAGCATCTCTGAAGATGTATTGGCAGGTTTTTCGGCAGGAGCCAATTACTATGTCATAAAACCTGTAAATGCCGATGAAATACGGGCCTGTATAGCAATGTTACTGGCTATTAAAAAAGAGGTGCAGAATGCAATCGGGATGGAGGTAGCTTTTCTTAAGTCTCTGATTACGCCCCATTTTTTAAATAATGTAATAAATACCATCATAGCTTTTTGTTACACAGATAATGTCAAAGCGGCTGAAATTTTAAGGGAATTTAGCAAGTATATGTTTTGGAGCTTTAGCCAGGATAATGATTTGTGTATAAGTCTTGGGACCGAACTGGAACTGGTAAATTCATATGTGGCCCTAGAACAAGCACGTTTTTCTGATCGTCTAACTGTCAGTTATGAGATTGATCAGAAGGTATTGCATTATCAGCTTCCTCCGCTAACCATCCTGCCTTTAGTGGCGAATGCCATACGGCATGGTCTAATGAAAAAGGAGGAAGGCGGAAAGGTGATTTTGATTGCAGGTAGGGAAGAGGAGCATCTAGTAATCAAAGTCATTGATAATGGTGTTGGCATACATCCTGATAAATTGGCGGAGTTATTTTTACCAAACCCCAGTGCGAAGGGGGTAGGGTTACGGCAGGTTAATCGGCGACTACTCAAGTTTTATGGGAAAAGCTTGACCATTTTCAGCAAAGAAGGTTACGGTACGGAAGTGATTGTTAAAATACCAGTATGTATCGGGTAGGTTGTAAGAATATGGCGGAGTAGCCACGGAAGGCGGAGTGATTGGCCGGTGTCGCAAGAAGAGTTGAAAAGTGACCGCATTGTTGATGAATTAAATAATTTGCATTCGGATGAGCAAATATTGGAGGTTGACGAAGAAAAAATTAAACTAGTTGTTTTTTTGGTAGATAAACATCTTTTTGCATTTTGGGGAAGTGATGTAAGAGAAATATTACCGGCGAACAGAATTACCTGGATTCCTGGAGCGACTGAGTATATTCCCGGTGTGATAAATATACGCGGCGATATCGAAACGGTAATTGCGCTCCGACAAGTTTTGGGAATTGCGGGTGAGCATAGTCAGCCGGGTTTTTTTATCATGGCTAAAACCGCTAATCAGAGTAGCGGAATATTGGTGGATGACATTGTTGACGTTTTTGATGCGCCGGCTTCGATGGTTAGCGCGCCATTATTAAATTTAGAAGCGAAGCTTAACTATATGGTTGTCAAACAATTGGAATATGACCGGAAAGTAGTTAATATTTTATCCGTCAGCCGGATATTTGACCGGGTGGTTGTTTGATGGAAAATAATATCAAGTGTACAAAAGAATTGCAGTTACTGCTATTTACAATTGATGAAACATGTTACGGTGTAGATGCTGATCAGGTCGCAGGTTTGCAAAATTACCGCTGTGATGCACATACACTGGCTGTTCATATAC
>JAEYSJ010000133.1 GCA_023434855.1 Bacillota bacterium
TGAGAACCGGCCAGTCTCTTACTATAAAACCCCAATTTCGCTGTCCGGGCACATCTGCGGCTGTTAGTACAGCCTCCACCCCCGGATAATCCCTGGCAGCGGAAACATCAATACTTTTTACCAATGCCCGGGGGTACTGAGTTCTTAGCACTGTACCATACAGCATGCCGTCTATATACATATCATCAACATATTGTCCGGTTCCCAGCACTTTATCCTGCGCGTCAATCCGACGCAGCCGGTGGCCGATACCGGTCCCGCCATCTGCCGCAGTCATTACACCTGTCCGCAAGGCCCAGGCAGCCAAAGATACCGCTTTTTCGATTTTTACATAACCGGTACAGCGGCAAATATTACCACGCAAAGCCCGCTTTATTTCCTCCGGTAACGGATCGTCCTTCTGGTCCAGCAGCGCTTTGGCACTAATAACCATGCCTGGTGTACAAAAACCACACTGTACCGCACCCGCTTCAGCAAAAGCCCAGGTATAAATTTCTTTCTCCCTGGCTGATAGTCCTTCAACTGTCAGTATATTTTTGCCGTTAACTTTTGCTACTGTTAACAGACAGGCACGAACAGCCCTGCCGTCCACCAGAACCATACAGGCGCCGCAGGCGCCCTCGCCGCAGCCGTTTTTCACTGAAGTAAGCTGAAGTATATCCCTCAGCCACTCCAACAAATTCATATTTTCCTCTACAGTAACTACATCGCCATTAATGTTGATGTTGAACATTTTACTACCTGCCGCCCATTAACAGCGTCATCACAGCTTTGGCTGTATGCAACCTATTCTCGGCTTCATCATATACGATTGAATGCGGACCGTCAATAACCGAATCTTCGACTTCATTATTTCTATCGGCAGGTAATGCGTGCATATACATCACATCCCTATCAGCTGTGGCTATTTTCGTTTCTGTACATTTCCAGGATTTATGGGCCTTTAGTTTGTCATCAACAACAGCTGCTGCGCCGGAAACGGCAAGACCGGTCTGGTCGTTAACCCAGTTGCCCCAATTTTTGGGAATAACAATATGTGCTCCTTCGTAAGCTTCTGCTTCATTATTTGTGACTTTTACCGTACCGCCATATTTTGCAGCATTAGCCTTGGCTTTTTCGATTACCCAGTCAGGTAATTCCCAGCCCTTGGGATGGGCTAGCGTTACGTCCATGCCATACCGCGGAAAAAGCAGAATTTGCGAAAGCGGCACCGAAATAGGCTTTTTGTGGCTTTCTGCATAAGCCCAGATGATAGAAATCTTTACTCTCTTTAAATCACCGATTTTTTCTTTCATTGTCATCAAATCGGCTAAAGCCTGGAAAGGATGGTAAAGATCACACTGTAAATTCATGACAGGTGCTGTAGACCATTTTGCCATTTCATTTAAATATTGGTTGCCATAGCCCCAGTTACAGTAACGGCAGGCAATCGCGTGACCGAATCTGGACAGAATAATGGCCGTATCTTTAGCAGTTTCACCATGTGCAACTTGCATACCGCCGGAGTCAAGATAGTTGGCGTGGCCGCCTAACTGGGCAATACCGGCTTCCATTGAATTTCTGGTCCTGGTGGACTGCTCAAAAAATATCATAAACATAGTCTGGTACTGCAGGTATGGCGTAAGTACGCCCATGGCCATTTTTTTCTTAAGGTCGAAAGATACTTCAAGCATCGTATCCACTTCTTCTTTATTGAAGTCTTCCAAATCAATAAAATGCCGGCCGCGGAAAATTGATTTCATAAAAGCACCCTCCTATGATTATTTTATAAGATTCTCGGTACTTGATGGCATTTTAACAGCATATTTTTGCACATATACAAGGGGAATTATCGCATACATGGCAGCCGCGTTCACTAATTCCTTTTTCCAGGTCTTTTCATTAGGCGCGTGGGCTTGGTCCTCATGTCCGGGGCCAAAGCCGATACAAGGAATGCCATACCTGCCCATGATCGAAACTCCGTTAGTGGAAAAAGTCCATTTGTCTACTGCCGGCCGGGTATTAAAGAGACCGGTATAAGCGTCAACCAAGGTAAAGCATACCGGATGATCTTCTTCAATCAGCCATGTGGGAAAGTAGCTCTCTGTTGGATAAACCACGCCTGTATAAGAAGGCCGCTCATAAGTATACATAGTTACTTCGGCGTTAGCCGCTTTTACGGCAGGCAGGTTTTTAATTTGCTGAATGGCATATTCTCCATTCTCTCCGGCAGTCAGCCGTCGGTCAATGGAAATCCAGCAACCGTCAGCCACCGCACACCGGGAGGGCGAAGTAAAGAAAATCTCCGATACCACCAGACTGCCTTTACCCAGAAACTCATGCTCTTTAAGGTTTTCATGCAACGTCTTTAATTCATTAAGAATAGGCGCCATTTTATAAATGGCATTGTCTCCCCGTTCAGGCGCCGATCCGTGACAACTGACTCCCTTTGCCGTTACCTTTATTTCCATTCTGCCCCGCTGCCCCCGGTAAATCTTGCCGTCAGTCGGCTCGGTAATAACTACAAATTCCGGTTTCAGCTTATCCTCGTTAATAATGTATTGCCAGCACAATCCATCACAGTCTTCTTCCTGGACAGATCCGACAACAACCAAAGTATATTCATCTTCCAGGCCAAGTTCTTTGATAATTTTCCCGGCATACACCATGGCAGCCATGCCGCCTTCCTGATCACTGGCTCCCCGGCCAAAAATAATTTCATCATCCTCATAGCCTTGATACGGATCATATCGCCAGTTCTCCCGGCTGCCCACTCCAACAGTATCAACATGAGCGTCCATGGCAATCAAATGCCTGCCATGTCCTATGTACCCCAGAATATTGCCCATAGGATCAATAACGATCTTATCGAAGCCTACCTTTTCCATTTCTTCTTTAATCCGCAGAATGACCTTCTCTTCCTGACAGCTTTCACTGGGAATAGCAATCATTTCCCGTAGAAATTTGCTTATTTCCGGTTCATACTTTTGGGCTAATTCCAGAACCTTTGGGAAAACATTGCGCAAAACAGATATCCCCCTTCACATAGTAAATGAATTACAGATATTATTTATTAATATATCATGTAATAGCAATCGGTCGAAAGGGTGGACGGGATGAGCAACTTGCGAAGATGGCAGCGAATCCCGTCCACCCTTTCGACCAGACTAACTAGGAGACTGTTGCAAAACCCTTGAATCACCCAAAATGTCCACAATATATAGGGTTTATCCCCGGATAAATGTAGATATATTGTGGACGGGTTTGCACCAAAATGACTTATGCAACAGACTCCTAGATCATGTGTCTAATTCTCTGCGCATAGCTTATTAACAAGTTGATTAGCCTTTTTTACAACCGCTGATTCTTCGATATTACATAACTCTCCGTTTTTCACCACAATCTCGCCATTTACTATTGTATAAGCAACCGGTCTGTTAACCCCTACGGTAGCCAACAACGATTTTGGATCAAACCGGGCACCTACATATTCCAGCTTACCAACGTCAATCATAAATAAATCGGCGGCTTTTCCGACTTCAATGCTGCCAATGTCATCCCGTCCCAGCAGCGCCGCCCCGCCCTGAGTAGCAATCTTTAATACATCATAGCCGCTTGGCGCCTGGGTGCTCGAATTTAAGCGATGCAACAGATAGGCCGCCCGCATCTCAGCAAGCAAATTGGACCCGTCATTGCTGGCGCTGCCATCCACTGCCAAACCCACCGGCACGCCAAGCTTTAGCAGCTCCGGTATCCGGGCAATCCCGGAAGACAACTTCTGGTTCGAGACAGGACAATGAGCTATGCCGGTTTTAGATGCAGCCAGCTTATGAAGTTCCGGTTCATTGAAATGTATGCCATGGGCAAACCAGACATCCCTGTCCAGCCACCCCAGACT
>JAEYSJ010000170.1 GCA_023434855.1 Bacillota bacterium
TGGATATTCCTGTAATTAAGCCGCAAGCAGACCTGGGGGTAATCAGCGCAGTGTCCGGGGATGGGTTGGCGGACATGATGCGCCAGCTTGGTGCAGATATAATTATTGCTGGTGGGCAGACGATGAATCCGCCGGTGGAAGACTTTGTATCCGCTATCCATAATGGCAACGCGGCAAGATATATTATTTTGCCTAACAATAAAAATATTGCCTTAGCTGCCATTCAGGTAAAAAAACTGATGGGAGACAGGGTGGAAATAGTGCCTACTGCCAATGTGCCACAGGGATTGGCTGCGTTGATGGCCTTCAATGCCGGTGACAGCCTTGCGGAAAATGTGGCACGGATGACTGAACGGCTGCCGGAGGTCAAGGCTGCGGCAATAACGGTTGCTGTGCGGGATAGTATGGCTGCCGGCCGCCTGGTGCCGGCCGGCGCCTATATTGGTGTAATTGACAGCCAGGTGGTGACCGATGCACCTGACCTTGAGACCGTATTGCACAGTGTAGTGCAATTGCTGGTGACACCGGTCAGTGAGATCGTTTCCTTGTATTATGGTGCGGACATTGATAAAGCTGCGGCTGAACAACTGGCTGACGGATTAGCAGCCAGGCTGAAAAACGTCACAGTGGAAACCTACTTTGGCGGTCAGCCGCATTACCAGTTTATTATCAGCGTGGAATAACATTTTAATATACGAGTCCCGGGAGGTTGCATTAATGATAGCACTTGACGGTAATACACTTACAATTGATGATGTAATTTTGGTGGCGCGCGAATTTTTGCCGGTGGAATTGAGCCCCGCCGGCAGTCAACAAATTCTGAAAAGCCGGGCCTGGGTGGAAAAAACGTTGCAGGAAGAAAAACCAGTATACGGCATTTCCACTGGCTTTGGCGAGTTTAGCAAGATATTTATCACGCGGGAAAAACGTGAGAAATTACAGCATAATCTGATTCTCAGTCACGCTGCCTGTGTGGGTGAGTATCTACCGGAAGATGTTGTACGGGCGGCCATGTTGCTTAGAGCTAACTCGCTGGCAAAGGGCTATTCAGGCATCAGGCTGTCTACAGTGGAAATACTGTTGGAAATGCTGAACAGAAGAGTATATCCGGCTGTGCCGAGCAAAGGTTCAGTTGGCGCCAGCGGTGATTTGGCTCCACTATCCCATGTGGCACTGGTGATGCTGGGTGAAGGCCAGGCATTTATAAACGGTCAACTGGTAAGCGGCCGGGAAGCATTAGCCGCAGCCGGGCTTGATCCAGTCAGCCTGGGAGGGAAGGAAGGACTGGCCTTAATTAATGGCACTCAGATTATGACAGCGGTGGGGGTTCTGTTGTGGCATGATGCTGCCAGCCTAATGAAAGTGGCTGATATTGCTGCAGCTATGTCTTTAGAAGCATTAAGAGGCACACGTACAGCCTTTGATGAACGCATTGGCCGCGTCCGGCCGCATCCGGGTCAGTTGGCCACTGCCGACAATGTGGTTAAGCTTACTGAGGGCAGCACAATTATTGCTTCCCACGTAGACTGCTCGAAGGTACAGGACGCTTACTCATTACGCTGCGTACCGCAAGTGCATGGGGCTTCAAAAGATGCCGTAAGGCGAATTTATGAAGCGCTTGTTGTGGAAATCAACGCTGCTACCGATAATCCACTTATTATGCCTGATACCGGTGAAGTTATCTCAGGGGGCAATTTTCATGGGCAGCCAATTGCCCTGGCCATGGACTATTTAAAGATGGCCCTGGCTGAGATTGGCAGTATTGCTGAACGGCGCATCAATCGTATGCTTGATGCGCATTTAAGTGAACTGCCACCCTTTTTGACGGCCTATCCCGGCATTGACTCCGGGTTGATGATTACCCAGTATACGGCGGCTGCCCTGGTTTCGGAAAACAAAGTGCTGGCCCATCCGGCTTGCGTAGACTCAATACCGACATCGGCTAATCAGGAGGACCATGTCAGTATGGGTACCATTGCTGCACGGCAGGCCCGTGAAATATTGGAGAATGTGAGGTATGTGCTGGCAATTGAGCTGTTGGCGGCTGTTCAGGGCATAGATTTCCTTAGTTCCTTAAAACCTGGCGCCGGTACAGCTGCTGCATATAACTGCATCCGGCGACGCGTGCCTCATCTGGAAGAAGACAGAGTGCCTGCCCCTGATATTAATGCCATTTACCAAATTATCACTGATGGCACCTTAGTGCTGGATACCGAAAATATCACTGGACAATTATTGCATATTTAGTGTAAAATAATGCCAAATATTAGAGGCTGGTTCAAATTTTATGATCCAGCCTCTTGGAATTTGTTGTTGCATGTTTTTAATCACATGCTGTATAAAAGCACTTTTGGACTTGAAGGGGGATTTGTATGCTGACATCTTTATCCATTAAGGAATTTGCCGCCAGAATGGCCACGCAGGAGCCACCCCCCGGCGGTGGCAGTACGGCGGCGTTGTCCGGATTGATGGCGGCCGGCTTGCAGGAGATGGTTGTTAATCTGTCGGAAGGACAGCCGGAATTAGCTGTACATGCCGGGTTCCTGGCCATTAAAAAGAATGATTTGTCCCGACTGCATACGTTATTGGAGGAACTTGTAGACCGTGATGCCCAGGCATTTAGAAAAGTCATGGAAGCCTTTAAAATGCCTAAAGACAGCCCTGTGGAAATAGTAATACGCGACAAGGCTATCCAGGAAAGCATGTACCTGGCTGCTGAAGTGCCGATTGAAACCGCCCGGGCTTGCCTGGAGGTGCTGGAGATCAGCCGGCAGCTTTTAGACAAAACCAATCCTCATGCTCTGGGAGATCTTACGGTTGGGGCCCTGGCCGCTCATACCGGTGCGGTGGGCGCCCTGCTCAGTACAGCTATGAACTTGCCCTTTCTAAAAGATGAAGCAGTAGTAAAAGCGTTTGAAGGACAGGTTTTGCTGCTGAGAACTTCTGCCGACGAATTAATCCAAATTGTTAAAGATAATGTTTATAGTAACAGCACTTATGCAGTTATGAAAGGCTAGCATTAAACGGCTGGCTATTATTACAGGCAAAAACCTGGCATTGATTTGTGCCAGGTTTTTCTTATTGCATCAGAAAGCCATCTACAATGTCATTGCGAGAAAGAATGACGAAGCAATCTCTCCTTTATTTTCGAAAAGCAGAGAGATTGCTTCACTCATTCGCAATGACAACAAAGGGTGTGGTGGCAGTTTTCTTATTATTATCCGTTGACGATTACTCCGCCGTTGAGATGCAGTATCTGGCCTGACATGAAGGATGAATCTTCAGAAGCCAGGAAAACATAGGCAGGGGCTATTTCAGCCGGCTGCCCAGCCCGCTTCATGGGGGTGTGCTGACCGAATTGGGCTACATGCTGTTCGTTGAAAGAAGCGGGAATAAGCGGAGTCCAGACTGGCCCCGGTGCAACACCATTGACGCGAATGCCTTGTCCGATAAGCGATTGGGACAAGGAGCGGGTGAAAGATACAATTGCGCCTTTGGTGGAGGCGTAATCAATCAGCAGGTCATGGCCTTCATAGGCGGTGACAGATGTTGTATTGATAATTACGCTGCCGCTTTTCAAGTGAGGCAATGCAGCTTTGGCAAGATAAAAGTACGAAAAGATGTTAGTACGGAAAGTTCGTTCCCATTGCTCGGCTGAGATGTTCTGCAGGGTTGTCTGAACATGCTGTTCGGCGGCATTATTAACCAGAATATCAAGATGGCCAAACTCTTTGACAACCTGAGAAATTACCTGCTGGCAAAAGGGCTCACTGCCTACGTCGCCGGCAATTGCCAGGCATCGCCGGCCGGATTGTTCTACTTGATGCATAGTTTCCGTTGCATCATTATGTTCATTAAGATAGACAATAGCCACATCGGCGCCTTCCTTAGCAAAGGCATAGGCCACTGCCCTGCCAATGCCGCTGTCGCCGCCGGTAATAACGGCGACTTTATTTTGCAGTTTACCGCTGGCGTGATAGTTATTATTTATCGAAACCGGCCTGGGATTCATTTGTGCTTCAATTCCTGGCTGTTGTTGCTGGCGCTGAGCGGGAAAACTGGGAGTAGTGGGCGCTGATTGACTTTTTAGACTCATAGGTATACTCCTTTCAAAGAAAGACTTTAGTATTAATATACCCTATATAAATTGATATAATATAAAAAACCTAATGAAATTTTTCACGAGGGCAGTAATTATATGGAAGGATTTTGTAACAATTGGTAGAATGATAGCAAATAAGGGTGATATCATGGCTTTTTTGCGTATAACCGGAGAAAGAATGTGAAAAAAATTACATGGAGGCAACAGCATGTCAAATGATCAATTGAGCAGGGGGCTAATTTATACAATTGCCGAAAATTGTATAGGGTGCAACAGGTGCGTTAACGGGTGCCCCATACCTACTGCGAACGTAGCGGTAGTTGAGAATGGCCAGAGCAGAATGTATGTTGACCCGCAAGCATGTGTGCATTGCGGACATTGTGTGGATTTATGCCAACACAGCGCGCGGGAGTACCAGGATGACACTGAGAACTTCCTTAACGACTTAAAACAGGGAGCCAGAATATCTTTGGTTGTCGCACCGGCCATCAAGACAAACTTTACCGGCAATTATAAACGTTTGTTGGGCTATCTTAAGCAGCAAGGAGTCAACTTTGCCTATGATACTTCTTTTGGCGCCGATATAACAACATGGGCTTATTTAAAATATATCACCGAAAATAATGCTGTTGGCGTAGTCTCCCAGCCGTGCCCTGCGATAGTTACTTATGTGGAAAAATTTAAACCAGAACTAATCCCTTATCTGGCACCGGTTCACAGCCCGATGATGTGTACAGCTATTTATATGAAAGAATATATGAACATAAGTGACCGTTTGGCATTTGTTTCACCTTGTATCGGTAAAAAAGACGAGATAGTTGATGCCAATACTCATGGTCATATCCGCTACAATATTACATTCAAAAAATTGACAGAATATTTGCAAAAGAAGAACGTCAACATTAATACAGCGCCGGAATGCGACTTTGATGATATGGGCTGCGGACTGGGAGCCATTTATCCCCGTCCGGGGGGGCTCAGAGAGAATGTCGAGCATTACGTTAAAGGCGCCTGGGTCAGGCAGATTGAAGGCCAGGACGATGCGTACAAGTATTTGGAAGCCTACGCCGACAGGGTGAAAATTAACAAGCCGCTGCCGGTGCTTGTCGATATTCTCAACTGCCGCCGGGGTTGCAATTTTGGTACAGGAACAACTAAAGTATGTAAGGTGGATGACGCGGACTTAGTGATGCATCAAGAAAAGGTAAGGGCCAAAGACAACGAACAGGAGAGGTTCTTTGTTAAGAGAAACAAAAAGTTTGCCTTTTTTGATAAACAATTGGATGCTGGCAAGTTTATGAGAAAATATGCTGCAAAAAAATTGACGGTTAGTATACCCGGCCCCAATGAGATGGAAAAAGCTTACCATGATTTGCTGAAAGAAGACCGGCAGGAACGGCACATTGATTGCTCAGCCTGTGGCTATAAAACATGTGAAGCTATGGCTACCGCCATTGCCAGGGGCATTAACCATGTAGGCAACTGCGTATATTATACCCGCAAAATGCTGGATATCGAAAAACAAGATTTGGAATCTCAGCGGGAGGAAATTGAAAATCTGCTGCAGGATTTTAGAAAATTAAGTGATGAACGCATGGCAATGGCGGACAACCTGAAGACAAATGTTGTCGCTATTACTACGGCATTAAATGAAGTCTCAGCCGGGAATCAGCAGACTTCCGGGCAAATAGAGACTATCAGTGGCAAGGTATACGGTCTGGTAAATATGTCGGAAAAGTTAATTGATGCAGTAAAATTAATAGAAACAAATATTAACAAATATGTGGAGAGTTCCTGCGAGATTGTGGAGATATCCAACCAGACTAATTTGCTGGCTTTGAATGCTTCCATCGAAGCTGCCCGGGCGGGAGATGCAGGGAGAGGTTTTGCCGTAGTAGCTGAAGAGGTACGAAAACTGGCCGAACAAACGCGGGTATCAGTTGAATCCACCCAGCAAAACAATAGTGAAGTGCTGCCATGTATTCACAGCATTACCAATGTTTCCGCCGTGTTAAAGGAAGAAATGGATGACATAAATGCCGCTATCCAACAGATAGCAGCTAATGCTGAGGCGATTGCCACAAAGACACAGGAAATTTCCACGACAGCCAATAAGATCAGCAAAATGGAAACAGGGAAAAATAGCGGGAAATAAGAATGAGAGGACAGGGATTTATTAAATCCTGTGTCCTCTCATTCTGTTCTTGTATTTCTGTATATTACTGACTCTCCTTAGGTACTTGTTTGAGGCTCAGTGCGATCCGGTTGCGGGCTTCATCGACGCTGAGGATTGTTACATTAATAATGTCGCCGACCGATACTATGTCCAGCGGATGGCGAAAAGGCTTATTGCTTAACTCAGAACGGTGAATGAGCCCATTTGTTTTCAGGCCGATGTCCACGAAAACACCAAAGTCAGTTATATTGTGGACGGTGCCCTTCACAACTGTGCCGGGAGTAATATCAGACAGTTTTACAATGTTTTTGCGGGTCAGGGGAGCAGGCAGGTCTTCCCGGGGGTCTCGTCCCGGTTTGGTAAGAGCGGCCAGAATATCGCGTACCGTTGGTTCACCGGCAGAAAGCTCTTTAGCCAGCTGGCCGGGGTTGATGGCCTGGGCTTTGGTCTGAACACCAGCTAATGTTTCTTTATCTTTAAGGTCAGACGGCTGAAAATCCAACCGGGCCAGTATGGTCTGCGCCAAGGTATAGGACTCAGGATGGACCGGTGTATTATCAAGGGGATTGTCACTGTTTTGCAGGCGCAGAAATCCGGCACATTGGGTATAGGTGGCCTGGCCCAGACGGGCGACCTTAAGTAACTGAGCCCGGTTCATAAAGGAGCCGTGTTCATCCCGGAAGGCTACAATATTTTTGGCCACACTGGCATTGATGCCGGCTACGTGTTTCAGCAGCTCAATAGAGGCGGTATTTAGCTCTACCCCAACATGGTTGACACCGGATTCAATAACACTGTCTAATGTTGCACCAAGCTCTTTCTGGTCAACGTCATGCTGGTATTGACCGACACCAATAGATTTCGGATCAATTTTTACCAGCTCTGCCAACGGGTCCTGGACGCGACGGGCAATAGACACTGCGCCTCGCAGGGAGACATCCAGTTCAGGCAGCTCATCTTTGGCGAGCTTGGAGGCCGAGTATACTGAAGCACCGGCTTCGTTGGTAATAAGATAATGCACCGGCAGGTTGTGAGTATTAATTAATTTGGCGACGAATTCTTCAGTTTCGTAAGAGGCCGTGCCATTGCCGATAGAAATTAGCGTTACACCATATTCCTTTATGGCTGCGAGCATCGCAGCGGCGGCTTTTTCCTGCTGGGCTTCACTCATAGTAATATACAGGGTCCCGGTAGTGAGTACAGTGCCGGTAGGGTTGACTACGGCCATCTTGCAGCCGGTGCGGTAGCCGGGGTCGAGTCCCATTATGGTACGGCCGGCGAGGGGTGGCTGCAGTAATAACTGGCGAAGGTTGAGGCCAAACACGCGAATAGCCTGTTTTTCAGCATTTTCCGTCAACAGGGAGCGTATCTCCCGTTCCAGGGCCGGAAACAACAACCGTTTATAA
>JAEYSJ010000172.1 GCA_023434855.1 Bacillota bacterium
AAAATACTATTAAACCAAGGCGGCATATATATTCCGGTTACTCCCATAATGACTACCGATAAAACCATGGCTGCCATTGCTGGTGTGCCAACAGATACTTGTGACGGTGTGCGCCGGGACGCTGTTCCAAATCCCATACGCAGGCTATAATACAACATACCGGCAAAAATACCGGCTAAAAGCAGCAACATTCCCCAGCCCAACAATGCACGTCCGTTTTGGAAAGCAGCCCAAGCGATAGTGAATTTGCTGATAAAGATGCTAAATGGCGGAGTGCCGGTAATTGCCAGTATAGCAATAATAAACATAGTGCCAACGGCAGGCATGGCACCAACCATGTTACGAATCTGTTTAATATGTTTTGTTTTGTATTCCTGGGTAATAACACCTGCCATGTAAAATAATGCTGATTTGGCCACAGCGTGATTGATAATATGTAATAGCGCTCCATAAACGGCCAGCGGTGTGCCTATTCCAAGACCGATAGTGATAATCCCCATATGTTCAACACTGGAATAAGCAAATAATCTTTTGATGTCAGTCTGCACCAAAATAAAAGGAATCGCAATTGTTATCGACAGCAGCCCAAATCCTATTAGCAAAAATTGAACAAAATCTTTATTAATCGCCCCTTGTACCACTGCCATATTACGCATAATTACATATAATGCACAGCTTAAGAGTGCTCCTGATAACAAACCGCTAACAGGAGAAGGCGCTTGACTATGGGCATCAGGCAGCCAAGTATGCATGGGTGCAAGTCCTGCTTTGGTCCCATACCCGATTATAATAAATACAAAAGCCAATTTGACCATTGCCGGCTCCAGCAATGGTGCGGCATTTTTTAACTCCAGCCAGCTCAAAGCCTCTCCTCCATTGCCAATCGCATGAACTTGTGCATAGTACAGTAAAATCGTACCCAACAATGCCAAACATATCCCTACAGTGCACACCATTACGTATTTCCAGGCAGCTTCCAAAGCTGAACGATTAAAATAAAAAGCGACCAATAATGCTGAAGCCAAAGTGGTTGCCTCTACTGCCACCCACATTAAGCCAAGGTTTTCCACCACCAACACACTTATCATTGTAAAAATAAAAACATTGAGCAAAGCATAGTAACGAGGCAACATTTTAGCTGATATATGCCCATGTGTTAATTCTTTTTCCATATAGGACAGTGAAAAAAGAATGGCGGTAAATGTTAATAACGCTACAACTGCTAATAATACAGCACTAAGATAATCCACGTACAACATTCCGGAATTAAAAACTCCCCCAACCCCAACTCTATACACAATGGTCAGCAACACACTACTTGTCAAAATGCTTCCTGCCAGATTTACGTATTTTATAACAACTGCCTTTTTTAGCAGCATGGTTAACATCCCGGCGAGCAGTGGCAAAATAACTGCCAGTAATATTAATTCGCGCATATTATCATCCCTTTAACTTTTTCAATACACTGGTATCGGTAGTCATAAAAGATAATTTCAACCTGTAAGTCAAAATAACCAATACGACAACAGCCACTAACACGTCAAAGAAAATTCCCAGTTCAATTATTAGCGGTAGTCCCTTAGTAACTGACAGCCCAAGTAAATATAAACCGTTTTCCATGGTAATAAGCCCAACAATCTGCATAATTGCCTGCCGTCTGGTTATTATGATCAGCAAACCAATTAATGTAAGAGATATTGCCGCTGCTAATACGTCCCTGTTTATCACTCCCGGCAAAATACGGTCAGTAAGCCCATAGGCCAAAAGCGCCATTACTGCTGCAGCTGCTGACGAAAAATTAATACCTAAAATAGGATTAATCTCCCTTTCATGCCGTAAACGCCTTACAATACCATATAATGCATAAGGAATTAAACAGGCTTTAATTGCAACAGTTAAAAGCGCTGCAATATAAGTATGGGCCTGCCCGGTATCCCAGCCTACAGCCACACAGGCAAGTGCTATTATTGCCGATTGGATTAGCAGTATATTAACTGCAGTACGCAGGTTTGATATACGGGTCAATAAGAAAGCAGCAAGTAACAATAAAATTGTTAATATATTCATGACTCTTCTCCCTTTACTGTGATACTAAGGCAAGCAGTGACAGTAAGTATGATGCCGCTAGTAATCCTGGTACTTTAAATAACCGCATCTTATTTGTGCTTGTTTCCGTAAAAGCAATTGCCAGAGCCACCAGCGCAACTTTAATGACCAGCCATAGCATGTTTACAGGCACTAAAGTTATTCCTGCTATACTCCAAGGCAAAAACAACATAACAAACAATGTTATGATAATCGCCTGTTTAATTGCGGTGGCCCAAAAAATCAATGCTAAATGGCGTCCTGAATATTCCAGCACCATACCTTCATGAATCATAGTTAACTCCAAATGGGTATCAGGATTATCCACAGGAATACGTCCTGTTTCAGCAATAACTACGATAAAAAAAGCGATTGCCGCAAAAATATAAGATGATGAAAATGAAGAGCCATAAACGGTGCCGGACATCAAAGACAAGGTTGTTGTATCTGCTCTAAATGCAATAGACAACATTGCCAAAAATAATGCCGGTTCCACCAATACAGCGATATACATTTCTCTTGAACCACCCATACCGCCAAAAGCACTGCCGGCGTCCAAAGAAGCCAAAGCTAAAAAGAAACGTCCAACCGCAAATAAATAAATAAGTACAAATAAATCACTAAAGTCGGCCCCTGTTGAAAAAAGTACAGGCACAAACAAAGTACCAGCTACCGCTGCGGCAAAATAAATATACGGCGCCGCATAAAATATCCAGGATACGGTGGGTGAAATCACACCATCTTTTAATAATAGTTTTGACAAGTCATAATATACTTGGAGAATACCTGGTCCCCGCCTGTTTTGCAGTCTGGCCTTAGCAGTCTTTATTATCCCGGCAAGCAACGGAGCGAGAAGAACTATCAATAATGCCTGGAATATTTTTAGTAATAAGACCATTACTATTTCACCACCTTGCACTTAATATAAGAATCAATACGGTAACCGCCATAATATATCCAATATAAAGCTGGACGCTGCCGGCCTGGATGGTTTTCATAAACCTTGCGGTTCTGATAATTGCCTGGTTCACCGGGCGATATAAAATATCATTGAACACATATGTTATGCTTATATGATAAGATAACTTACGACCAAAGTAACGGTTTTCACCACCGTCTACCACTATTTCGCGGTGAGGACGCAGTATGCTGCGAAAAGCGGTACGGATTGGTTTTGAAAAACCAGTAGCCGTATACTCCATACGTGAATTTGGGATAATGCCGCATGTCCATGTTTCGCCATTTGGCAAAGAAGGCTTGCCATGCATCCGAAATATCAGCACTGCTAATATCAGACCAACAGCCAGTAAGATAACAACAGCAGGCATCGCGACACTACCAACAATATATGGTGATTTGAAAGCTACAGCGTACCATTCATACTGAAACAACGCGCTGGCGTCAATGCCCGGAAAACCTATAAACACTTTGCGCAAAATATTTAACATTAATTGCGGCCAAACACCTAATGCTATACACAGCCCGGCCAGCACCCCAGTAGCAAACAGCATCAAATAAGAGGCTTCGCCGGCATGCTCAGCTTGCAGGCTCCGTGCTTTGCCAAGAAATGTAATACCAAAAGCCTTTACAAAGCAAGCTGCAGCAAGAGCACCAGTCAATCCCAATAAAGAGATAAGTACTGCAGACATAATTTTGCCTGTCACTCCTGTCATTACTTTAGTCAGAAAAAATAATGACTGAAAAGTTAGCCATTCACTGACGAAACCATTAAGTGGCGGTAAAGCAGAGATAGCAGCAGAACCAATTAAGAAAAAAGCGGCAGTATAAGGCATTCTTTTTGCAAGTCCACCCAACTGCTCTATGTCTTTGGTATGAGCGGCTTGCAGCACTGCCCCAACGCCCATAAACAGCAGCGACTTAAACAACGCATGATTTAAAACATGATACAAAGCGGCAATCCAAGCCAAAGCTGCCAACATAGCCTGATTCTGACTCATGAAAACCATTCCGGCACCAAGTCCCAGCAAAATTATTCCGATGTTTTCGACACTATGATAAGCCAATAGACGTTTAAGATCATGTTCCATTAAAGCATACAGCACACCTAGAACGCAGGAGATAATTGCTGTTGCCATAACAAGTATTCCCCACCATGCCGGCCCGGCGCTCAGGAAATCCAAATAAAAGCGGCACATACCATATATCGCGGTTTTTATCATTACCCCCGACATCAGGGCTGACACATGGCTGGGAGCAGCGGGATGGGCTTGCGGCAGCCAGACATGCAGCGGAATTATACCTGCTTTTGTGCCAAAACCAAGAAAAGCACATATAAAAATGATATTACGATAGAAATTACCAGTCCCGCTTTCTTTAAGTGAAACAAAATCCAGGCTGCCTGTCCCGGAAGCCAACAGCAAAAAGGCGGTAATTATGAATGCTGTTCCAATATGGGTCATTACAATATATATATAAGCTGCCCGCATATTGCCTGCTTTTTCATATTCATGATTAACTAAAAGAAAAGACACTATCGTCATAAGTTCCCAGACAATAATGAACATAACTACATGACTGACAGTAACCACCAGCACCATTGACAGTAAAAAAGCATTATATAGCGCTGACATCAATGCCAAACGCTGCCCATAATACTCCCGGCTATATTCCATTGCATATAAGCTGGCTGCCGTCCCTACTAATCCTATTGCTAATAAAAAATAAGCGGACAAATTATCAATACGGACATATATTGCACCAAAGGGTAACATTATAGGCAGCATCAAGGTTACTGCACCTTGAATAAAAACAAAAATTGCACACAGTGTAGCAGTTAAACATCCAACAACAGCTATCCCATGTGCAACCAGATTTGTAATTTTTGGACCTTTAGTGAAAAATACTGATAGTACCCCTGTACTATATAGCAACAGCATTAAATAATATATATTCCCAACATCCATAAACCTTCCCACCCTGTAATAAATTAGCGAATAATAATATACTATCATACTTTTGCTGTTAAAACAATTTTAATATTTTTTTTCTCAATGAATCCTCCAATATAAAACCTCGCGATTTACGCGCGAGGTTTTATATTGGAGGATTCATTGAATAAAGCAGAACTTAAGCATTTTTATCATGTAAAACAAAAACCTTTACGTGTTGAACTCCGAAGTCCTGAGCCTCTTTTACAGTCCATTTTGCCACGTCAATGCGATTACCCTTAATAGCTCCACCGGTATCTTTGGCAACTGCATATTCGCCATGACCATCAGGATATTGAATATACAACTGGGATCCCAGCGGAATAATGCTTGGATCCACGGCAATAACACCAGGACGTATCTGCTCACCGGTGAAGGTCTTGTTCCCCCATTGATCATTGTCATGTGGGCCTGGCGCGTAAGCAGTGGCAGTGATATTTAATACTTGTTTAAAGTTAGCCGGAGCTTTATCAGCCGTTTTGTGAATTTGTTGCGTGGCTGCAACCGGAGTATTGCCTACATTTGGGTCAGCCGCCGCCTGAGCTGTTGCGGCAGGAATTCCCGGCAGCATTGCTCCGGATAAAATGGCTGCCCCGGCGGCTACGGCCGCCAAATTTTTGAACTTTTTCTTTATGCGCGAAATCGTGCGGTGACGTTTATGTCCGTGATTCATAATCGCTTTTCCTCCTTTACGAGGCTTTGGTGATAGTGTTTGCAAAATGTTTTTTGGATATCCTAGGAATCAGTTGCCAAATATTTTGTTGCGGTTGTTATAGAAAAAACAAAGCCCCGCACTAGGCGGGGTACTGATAAGGAGGTAAAGAATGTCTACTAGAATTATTGCCATACAATTTATATTTTATACAATAAAGCACAAATTTAATGGGGAATTTATATAAGCTTATATTTTTTCAAATATAAAATATTTACAACATTGTTATTAATTTTTTGCAGAACATTAGCAAAATCCCCTTTTTCAGCATACGATACAATGACCCTGGAGTTAAATTACATATTCAGAGAGGAGGAATTTACTATGGGCTTTGGAGGCGGCTGCGGACGTGGAGGATTTGGGTTCATTTGGATTATAATCATAATTATCTTCTTGTTTGCCTTTATTGGTGATGAGTCAAGTTCTTGCTGATTATTATCTTAAAGCCATCGTTACATCAACGATGGCTTTTTCATAATATCAGAAAGTATAAGTTCTTAGGGCGTAGTCGTTGGCGCTAATGTTTTTGAACCACGGAGTACACGGAGTACACGGAGTGGAACGGCACGAATATATAAGTGAATAAGAGTATTAATAATAACCCTTTGTGTGTCATCCGTGGTTAGCCGTTTAACAGCGGTTTTCTTCTTATGTAAAACCCGCAATTAAGCGGGTTTATAACTATTGCCGGATCTATTTTTAATAGCCCATTGGGGGATCAGACATCATGTGATGACCAAACATGTGATGACCAAACATCATGTGACCGCCGCAGCGAGGACACATATGATGATGGCGTAAATCAAATTCATGACCACAGCAGGAACAAACTTTCACCATATCATAACAGCAAGTTTCGTACATTTTGTACGTTTCGGTAAATGTTCCAACACATCTCCTGTGGCAGCACCTAGGCATACAACATCTGTCGAACATATCTTCAAACCTCCTTTTCATATTTGTTATATACTATGTAAACATGAACGGATATGTTACATTGCTAATAAAAAAAATAAAAAACTCCACCAGCAAAATCCGGTGGAGTAAAAACAAGGGATACTATAACCAGGATAAAAATATTCCTTTTCGCCAGTAACTAAAAACAATACCCAATACAAATCCAATTACAAACAGGATGGGCAAACCAAGTAATGCCGCTAATATTGCTATCCCGCAAATTACCCAAAACCAGATTCCCCCTAAATTCATGATTTCCCCTCCTCCACTATGTTATGTAATGTATTATATTCATACTCTTAGAGGGCGGTGTACGAATCTTTGAAACTTGTTGTTAATAATATAATAAATAGGTCCCATTATAGCGAAGGTAGGGGGAAAAAAATGTTTGAATTTCATGATTCTACTGAGAATGAAATGTATAGGAAAATATTTCAAGAAAAAGAGTCGATGTGGCTTGAACTGATGGATAAAGCTTTGGACAATAAAAGTTGGTCCGATAAAGAAATCAAAGATGTTTTACACAGTATTCAAGAATTCGTATGGGGTGATTTCCCGGAAAAAAGAGTAATTAATGCAGAATCTCTCCGCTACGCTTTGGACAATATGACAAGAGTAGCTATAGCTTTATCGAATGGACAAAAAAATATCGACAGGCATTATATTACTCATAAGCTATATCAGGTTCTTAAAAACCTGAAAACCAAGGATATAACACTTTAAACATTGTTTGGGGTGTTATTTTTTTGTGTATCAGAATTTATTGAGGAGGTAGTTTTAAAGTGAGGTACCCCATTTGGGCTGTAGACTTTGACGGCTGCATTCATGATTCCCAGTGCTGGCCTATTATTGGTGAACCGATACCTAAGGCCAAGGAACTCATGATACGCCATAAGTCCCGTGGTGGTCATATCATTATTAACAGCTGTCGTACCGGGGTTCATGAGGAGGAAGCTAAAAAGTGGCTGATAGCCCACTTCATACCTTTCGACGCAATTAACAAAAACTTGGACTTCCAAATTGCTAAATATGGCTGCGATTGCCGAAAGATCTGCGCCGATCTTTATATTGATGACAAGAACCCGGGTGGTGCTAATTGGGAACTGGTTGAACAAATAGCTTTCGATGAACAACAATGAATGTCAGTATATGAATAAAAATAGTATTATTGGTCATAATTAAAAGCAAAATAAAGAAAGGGGATTAAAATATGTCCGGGTTGATGCCATATAATCATAGCGATTTACCTTCACATCTGAAAGAATATTTTAACCGGTTCATGCCAGCTTTTTTTACAGACGGCTTTTATTCGCCATCTGAATTCCAGGTAGACCTTCGCGAAACAAATAATGAATATATAATAGATGCTGACCTCCCAGGATTAAAGAAAGAGGATATTGGTCTCAACTATAAAAATGGTTATTTAACTATTTTTACAAGCAGAAACGAAACTCGGGAATCTACAGGCGAAAACAATTATATACGTCGTGAAAGACGGATAGGTCAATTCCAACGTAGTTTTCATATTGATAATGTTCAGGAAGATAAAATAGAAGCTAAATTTAATGATGGTGTTCTTACTGTCACCTTACCGAAAGATAAAAATCAGGCAACACAACGAAATATCCCTATTCATTAAATAAGTAAAAAAAGCTGTACGTTTATCGTACAGCTTTTTACTATTCTTATATACAATTATGCAGACTGTTCCTGACGTACCAATTTTTCAACAAATATATCGATGCGTTCAACTTGATAACCGGTGATATTTTCCACTTCAACCGAAATTGTTTCCCTTACCTTTTTTAAAGCGTCCGGAATATTGATACCATAAATTAGGCTTAGTTTAATTTCAAAAGATACTTTACCCCTGCAATCGTCCGGCTTATCAGCTTCAGTTTTCTTTATAATAATTTGCGGGACAAGCTTATCGGCAATAAGTGTTGTTAATTCAGCCAGAGTACCTTTTTTCTCTTGATAAAACACTTCATTTACTTTTTGGAGTGAAGCACGGGCTAGTTCTGCAAATACCTCATCGTTGATAACGGTCTTGCTAATTGCTTCCATAGATCATACCTCCCCATTATTTGTAATTACAGTAAAAATATTCAATATTATTTAAGTAAAAACCTTTATTTTGGCCAAAGAATTTTTACTGTAATTTCAACTACGATGAAAGCCTCAGCGAAATTCAGATGGTTGTAAAATTTTATCCGGGGAATCATATTACCGGGAGGTGATATAATGGCAACAAAAATATTTAGTCCGGAAAAAGTCTTTGATTTAAGCGGAATTGAAAACTCACTCCAGAACGATCAAAAAGACATCCAAAATAATGCTCAAAATTCCGAACAGCAGCATGAATCGTCTGCCTTTATTGGACCGGCTGGAGCGCCCGTATCATCATCAGGTGGCACCTCTAGAATGGCAATAATGAAGTCAGGCAGTATAACGACAAATCCGGAAATTGAACAGCAGCAAAGTGATTTTCGTAGAAAACCTGATGGTGAAAGCCAGTATCAAAACCAGCCGAAACCTTTATTGCATTAAGCGCGGCGGTTAGGCCGCGCTTTTACTTAAATTATTGAATGATGACCAGCCAAAATTTTAAAACAACTCATCAGTGGACAAAGGTCACATTATTACATTTTTAACGGGGGAAAAATAGTGTGGGAAAGAAAAAATTAGTCTATATTGGCCTGTTGCTGGTAATAATCTGTTCCATCCTAGCTTATTACCACTTCAAAAAGCCGCTGCAAGTTCCACAACCTGTACCTCAAGAAAGCCGCTATAAAAGAGGACATAATATCCCTGGAAAGCTTTATTGGGCCGGTAGTATTCAAGATAAAAAAATTGCTCTCACGTTCGATGATGGTCCGGAGGAAAAATGGACCCCCCAAATTCTCGATATACTCAAACAAAAAAACGTAAAAGCAACATTTTTCGTTATCGGCAAACAGGTACAAAAATATCCTGAAATGCTACGGCAAATTGATTCAGAAGGTCATATAGTTGGTGACCATACTTTGGACCATGTCGACCTAACAAAATTAGGCGCGCAGCAGGTTGATAATGAAATAGAAAGTTGTGCTTCAATAATACATGAGACAATCGGCAAAACACCAAAGTTTGTAAGGCCCCCTTTTGGATTTCACAATCCGGTTGTAGATAATGCTATTTATTCTAAAAATCGAATTATTGTTTTATGGTCCCTTGATACAGAAGACTGGACGGGTTTAGATGCGGCAGCAGTGAAAGCCAGAATAATACCTAAAATGCAAAATGGCTTTATTATATTGCAGCATGATGGCGAGAATCCAAAACTCACAGGCAGCATTCAGGCGTTACCAGACATTATTGATAATCTAAGGGCGCAAGGATACACTTTTGTTACGGTTTCCGAGTTATTAGATACTGAACCGTATCAGTAAACTCGTCCAAGCTTTAGCTGGACGAGTTTACTACTTTTGTCACAACTTCTTTCAACAGGTACGGCATACTTCTAACCTTTTGCCACAAATTGAGTGGGTTATTTTGAAAATACAGGAAGATAATCGGGATGATAATAAGGGTAAAGAAAGTTGATGATAGAAGACCACCGATAAGCACCCAGGCCATGCTGACCCTGGTTTCCGATCCTGCAGTCATTGCCAGCGCAGTTGGGAGCATGCCGACAACCATGGTTAATGTTGTCATAAAAATTGGCTTGATCCTGGTTCTGCCTGCCTCAATAATCGCGTCACGGGCATCCATTCCTTCTTCCATCAGTGTTAGAGTATAGTCCAGCAACAACGTACCGTTTTTAGCAACTACGCCATCCATTACCAATACACCTATCAGTGAGTAAAGGTTAATAGTATTACGGGTAAAAGCTAAAAAGGCTAGCGATCCGATTAAGCCCAGCGGCAGTGAAAACATCCGAATAACCGGAGTGGATACTGATTCGTACAAGACTGCCAGCAGCATATAGACAAGAACAAGTGACAATCCCAATGCTTGTGCCATCTCGCCAAAGGTGGACGTCATATTATCAGCCTGGCCGGTAAACCTGTAAGTAATACCGGTGCCAAGATCATCAGGCTTTATATTTGCTTTAATGTCGTTTAATACTTCCTGCAGCGGGCGATCGGTAATGTTTGCAGATAGATTGATTGATTCTTGTTTGTCAACACGGCGCAACATTACTGGTCCGGCGGCATCCTGAATCGTTGCGATATCACCAAGTTTTACAAGGGAGTTTCCTGCCTGAATCGGAATGGAACTTAAATCAGATGGTTTAAAACCATCGCTGCCTTGCAGGCGCACGTTAATAGCTGTATCCTGACCGTCATTAGTTGGGTCATTGGCGTAAAAACCGGCTTGAGCACCGGCTATTGCCGCATTGAATACTGAGTTGATATTGTTGACGGTGGTGTTATAGAATTTCAGCTTTTCACGGTCCACTGAAAGTCGCAGTTCAGGCATACCTTCCGTATAAGAACTGCGGATATCTTTTACGCCCTTAACCTGAGTTAATATTTCCTGAATTCGATAGGATGCTTTTACCAAGTTGGCTAGATTTTGCCCCTGGAGCTCGATTTGTACCGGGGCGGTATTAGGACCACCACTGCCGGCGCCACCTGACACTCCGGCGATGGAAGATTGTGTTTCGCTTACTTGTACTACTGCAGTTGGCAGACTTTTTTTAAGCTGTTGGCGAACCTGATCGGTCACGTCCCAAACACTCCGCTGACGATCCTTTCTGTCAACCATCTGGACGCTGATACTGCCTGAATAACCTGCCGGTGAGCCGACACTTGACAGATAGTTGGTAACTTCAGGAATTGTCGTTAAGTAATTTTCAACTCTGCGAACCGCTATATTTGTTTGGTCAATATTTGTGCCAACAGGTAATTGAATGTTTATGCGAAAAGCGCCTTCATCCGTTTGCGGCATATATTCAGAGCCGATTACTCCCAGTGGTATAAGGGAGATAGCGGCAAAAAAGATGATGAGTATGCCGGCAATAAGTTTCTTAGCGTTATTTAGGCTCCAGCGCAGCAGCATTTCATATTTGGCGATGGTTTTTTGTTCCAGGTTGGACATGAAGCGCCATAGGCGGCCTTCGGGCTCAATTTCACCACTGGCAAAGAAGCGTGAAGCCAGCATCGGGGTTAGCGTAAACGAGACAAACATGGAAAATAAAGTAGCAAAAACAATCGTCAAACCAAATTGACGGAAGTATTGGCCGGTCATGCCGTTCATAAAGGCGATTGGCATAAATACCACAACGTCACAGAGGGTAATGGCAATGGCTGCCATCCCGATCTCTGTCCTTCCTTCCTCAGCGGCTGTGCGGGAATCTTTACCCATTCGCAAATGGCGATGAATGTTTTCAAGTACGACTATAGAGTCATCGACCAGGATACCAATGCACAGCGACATTCCCATCAGTGACATCATATTAAAGGTGAATCCGGCAATATACATAGCGAAAAACGTGGAAACCAGTGAAGTAGGAATGGCGATTAAAACCGCTGCGGTGGAACGCCAGCCTCGTAAGAAAATGTATAGTACCAAACCGGTAGTAAACAAGCCTTCAATCAAGGCTTCCAGTGTATTGTGCAGCGAATCTTGTACAAATTGAGAGGCGTCGGTAACAACAATAAACTGATAATCAGGATATTCGGCCCTGAGACTATCCAATTGCGCCTTAGTTGCTTTCGCAGTATCTACCAGGTTTGCATCACTGTTTTTATATACAGTCAGGGAAATTACATCCTGCCCATTTGTTCGTGCATACCGGGTAACACGGGCATCCTGTTCTTTAATTGACGCCAGGTCGGTCAGAGGAATATTTTGACCTTTTCCATTTGTTACATGAATTGAGGCAAGTTCTTCCGGTGAAGCATATTGTGCAGTTAACCGCACATTGGTTTCACTTTTATCATTAAATACTGAACCCGCCGGTGTCAAAGTGTTTTCTTGCTGGATCCGGGTTACTATTTGGCTTAGTGAAATATTGTAGTAAGAGAGTTTATCCTTATCTACCTCAACAGCTACTTCTTTGTCCCGGCCACCGTCCAGCTGTACGTCAGATACACCGCTCGATCTTTGCAGTCGTTCTACAAAAACATCGTTAGCTAAAGTGTAAACATCGGACAAGGGTTTGTCCGCAATAACTGAAATCTCCATTATTGGCGTGGCATTAAGGTCACGTTTGATTACTACCGGTTCTTGAATTCCTGTTGGGAGCCTGCTGCGGGCTGCGTCAACGTACTTTGTGGCATCAATAGCTGAGAAATCGGCATTTGCCCAAAATTCAAACTCTAAAATGATGATTGCCTTTTCAGGCCGGGCAATGGAAGTCATGTGTTTTAAGTTTGATAGTGATGACAGTGAGTTTTCCAGCGGCTTGATAACGTCCTGCTCGATCTCCTCGGTTCCAGCGCCAGGGTAATTCACTGATACTGTAACATAAGGTGTATTAATGGCAGGCAGCAGTTCGACGCCAATACGGTAGAAGCTGTATAAACCGAGGACCACGAACAACATTACAATCATGGTAATGCCCACCGGTTTTTTAATGGAAAACCGTGTTATATTCATTTGTCTTCACCCCTATTATCCTGGGAGGCTAAATTCGGAATAACCGTTATTCCTGAGCGCAACCGGGCCAAGTTGGAAACAGCAATTTGTTCGCCTTCAGTAAGACCATTTAAAATTTCGACGCTGTCATCACCTTTGGCGCCAATTTGAACGGCGCGTTCTTCGACAGCATTTTTTGAGTCAACAACATAGACAAAATAATTGCCATTCTTTTCAAGTACCGCGTCTTTAGGAACAACTAAAACGTTGGGACGAAGAATAGCATTGATCGCCGTTCTGGCAAACATGCCGCTTCTCACTTCGCTGCCAGGATTTGTAAGAGCAATGCGCAGTGAAAAAGTCTGGCTTTGCGAATCATTGGCCGGGCTAATATAGATAATCCGGCCTGGGTATGTTTGACTTAAAGACTGGATTTGAATATCAACATTCATGCCTTGCGTAAGAGCAGACAAATCCTGTTCAGAAACCTGGCAATCTACATAAATGTGACTGTTGTCAACGATACTCAGCAGTTTTTGTCCTGCCTGCACCATATTGCCTACTTCCACTTGACGAAAGCCGATAATACCGCTTCTGGCAGCACGGAGAACAAGATCATCGCGTTGTTTTTGCGCAGCATTTACGTTTTGTTCAGATTTCTGAGCAGCAGCTCTGGCCGATTCAATAGCTGAAGGCACGGAACTTGTGTTCATTTGGTTAGCCAAAGTATCCAGCGCTGCTTTAGCATCAGCTAACTGTTGTTCATCGGTATCAAGCTGTTCTTTAGAAACAGCCCCGATGTTATAGAGAGTCTTATAGCGTTCGTAGTCTGTCTTCGCCCGTTGATAGTCGGCCTGTGCTTTATCATAGTTGGACTTAAATGAAACTTCATTGGTAACGGCATCGGCAGAAGCTTGTTGATATGCAGCCTTATTTTGTTTTACGGAAATGTCTGCATCACCGGTGTCCTGGACTATAAGCGTCTCTCCGGCAGCGACCTGTTGTCCTAAATCGGCATAAACTGCAGTTACGCGTCCTTGGTATTTTGCTGCAATATCAACCTGCGCTTCGGGAACAGTCTGCCCTGATAACGTAATTCTCTTTATAAGATTTGTGTGTGATACAGTAAGTACATTTACTGTTGTTTGCTGTTTACCGGTAACCGCTGCCTGAGGGGCACTATGCTTACGTATCATTTGTATGGTTCCCCAAATTCCTAAACAGGCAATTACGATACCGGCAATAATAAGTAATTTTCTTTTGTCAATTGACCGGCCTTTCATAATATAAGCTCCTTTCTCTTTCAGGAGAATCGTCTGAGTCTAATTTCTGTATTGGTAGTCTTAATGTAATAGCGTTAACAGCCATACGCTGCAGTAAATTATAACTGATCTCTTTTTCCTCCGGTGTGAAATTTGCGGTAATTATACAGGCCCATTTCTTTAATACTGCGAGGATTTTTGGTTCCAGGGCTTTTCCTCTTTCGGTTAAGAATACTTTATTGGCCCGTTTGTCATTTAAATCTTTTTCCCGTATTATATAGCCAATGTTTTCAAGGCTCGCAATAGTCCGGGCTATCGTTGCTTTATCAACGTTTAAGCTTTTTCTCAGTGAATCCTGTGTTACGCCTTCTTCGCGATAAAGACACAACAAAATAGAAACATGTGCACCGCCAATGCCGTACTGCCCCATCTGCTGGTCAAAATAACCCTGTCCGATACGATACAGCACAGATATCCACTTGCCTAAATATGGTTTATCCATTTCAGCCTCCTTACTTATGTAAACAATATAGATACATTTTAGCAGATAGTTGGTTGCGAAATCAACAAGTTCAGCAAAATTGTTAACATAAATGATTGGGCATTATGGATTTTTATACTAATAAATGTGGTTGTTTGCTTTACATAATTAATACATATTATGTTTGTATAAAAATTTCTGTTGCCGTGATAGTATAAAAAAACCCTTAGCCCTATGAATGGACTAAAGGTTTGCAATTTAAATTAACTTTAACTATTAATTTGTTCAATTAAGATGGGCAAAAAGGCACTAATCATTCCTCTTACTCATATCTCAATGCATCGATAGGATCAAGCAAGGCAGCCTTACGGGCCGGATAAATTCCAAAGAATAAACCGATTGCCACCGATACGCCAAAAGCCAGGAAAATGGACGCCGGCGAAATAATCGTGCTCCAGCCCGCTACGGCAGAAATTATATGAGCTCCAACCACGCCCAGGATTATGCCCATCACACCACCGGTTACCCCGATAACAATTGCTTCAATAAGAAATTGCAGCAAAATGTTGTAATAGGTCGCTCCTAATGCTTTACGGATACCAATTTCCCTCGTCCGCTCCGTAACCGATACCAGCATGATGTTCATAATCCCGATGCCACCGACAACCAGAGAAATTGCGGCAATACAACCCAGCAGCAAAGTGATCGAGCTGGTTGTCTCTTCGGCGGTAGCCATAATTGCCGTCAGATTGCGAACAGAAAAATCATTGGGAACATTAGGTGCTAAGCGATGTCGTGCTCTAAGCAAAGCAGTTATATCATCCTGAACGCTATTAATAACATCACCGCTTGTTGCCTGCACACTGATACTGTTTAGATAAGTTATTCCCAGCAGCCGGTCCTGCGCAGTCGTTAACGGTATGATCGCAGTGTCATCCTGATCCTGTCCGCCTGCCGATTGTCCTTTGGCATCCAATACCCCGATAACCCGAAAGGGTGCTTTATTGATGCGGATGGTCTGCCCTAACGGACTAGTACCGCCAAACAGGTTATCGACTACCGTCTGACCAAGTACTACTACGCGGGCACGGGAATCAACGTCTTTACTGCTGAAAAAAGTACCGGAAGCAACGCTCCAGTTCCGCACATCCAAAAATTCCGGCGTTGTACCCTGGACACTTGTCATCCAGTTCTGATTGCCATAGACGAGCTGAAGCTGCCGGCTGACAGCAGGAGCCACATTACTGATTCCGTTGATTTCCCTGGCGATAGACTGAGCATCCTGGTAGACCAAAGTGATGTTAGACCCGGCTGCAAGACGTACCCCTCCTGATGGCGAGTTAGCTCCGGGAGTAATAATAAGTAGGTTACTGCCCAGGCTCGCTATAGAGCTTTCAACTTTTTGCTGTACGCCTATCCCAATTGACACCATGGCGATTACTGCGCCAACGCCGATGATAATCCCCAGCATTGTGAGAATGGACCGGAGCTTGTTAGCCTTTAATCCTTCAAAAGCGATCAAAATACTTTCCCAGAACATGCTGCCGTCCCCTCCTTCATCTCATCGCGAACAACATTGCCATCCCGGACATGGACGACCCGCCTCGTAAACTCAGCAATATCAGGCTCATGCGTAACAAGGATAATTGTCCTGCCCTGTTGGTTAAGCGAACAAAAGATGTCTAATATTTCATTGCCGGATTTGGTATCAAGATTGCCTGTTGGTTCATCGGCCATGATAATGGCGGGATCGTTAACAAGGGCCCTGGCGATAGCAACTCTTTGGCGCTGCCCGCCGGATAGTTCATTAGGACGGTGATCTTTCCGGTCTCCCAGGCCAACCAGAGTGAGGGCTTTAGCTGCTCTGTCCAACCGGACTTTTTTCTCGACTCCGGCGTAAACCATCGGCAGAGCAACATTTTGCAGGGCTGACATTCGCGGCAGGAGGTTAAAATTCTGAAATACAAAACCGATTTTTCTATTACGGGTAATCGCAAGTTCGTCGTCATTTAGTGTTGCAACTTCCTGACCATCAAGTTTATAGGAGCCGCTGGTCGGACGGTCGAGGCAGCCAAGGATGTTCATCAGTGTGGATTTGCCTGACCCCGAAGGCCCCATAATAGCCGTAAATTCACCGGCTGAAATATTGAGAGAAACGCTGGCCAGTGCATGTACAATATTGTCGCCCATCACATAGGTTTTTGTAACGTCTTTAAGCGCAATTGTCACATTGTACCTCCTGTGCTATCGGCCGATTACGCCACGGAGTGAAGGAACTTGTGCTCCTGATTGGCCGGTAGTCCCCTGTGATTTGGCTGCAGGCAACAAAATCTGGTCTCCTTCGTTAAGGCCGCTTAAAACTTCGACTTTTTCATCGTTGGATATTCCTAGTTGGACCGGTACAGTTTGCGGTTTTCCACCGGTTAACAACTGCACTAATTTTTGCCCTTTAACTTCCTTGACGGCAGACAGTGGCACAAGCAATGTATTTTTGCTCTCACCAACATTAATAGTGAGCCTTGCTGTCATAGTTGGAAACAGGAGTCCATCCGGAGAGTCAACATCAATATAAACTGTGTAGTAGACAACATTCTGCTGAATAACAGCACTTTGCGATATCAATGATACCACACCGGTAAATGTTTTGTCTGTGTAAGCATCCACCGTAAAGTTGACTTTTTGGCCCAGTGACACTTTGCCAATATCTGTTTCATCCACTTGGGCCTGTATTTGCATCTTCGACAGGTCAGCGACAGTCATTAATACCATTGGGTTGGAAATCCCCGGTGATACTGTTTGACCGGCAGGGATTGGTTTGCCGATTACTTTGCCATCGATTGGCGATTTGATAATCGTATCATCCAACTGGGATACTGCATTGTCATATGTTGCTTGAGCCACAGTATAGGCTGTCCGGTCGGCATCCAATTGTTGCAGCGATTCGCCGCCAATAGCCGCTAATTTCTTACTCCGTTCATAGTTTGCGGCTGAATTTAACAGTTGCGCCTGTGCTTGACTAACCTGGGCTTTCAGGCTTGTATCATCAAGCAATATCAGAACCTGCCCGGCTTTGACCATTTCATTTTCCTTCACTTTAACATCAGTAATCAACCCGGTAATTCTTGAGCTGATTGCGACTGAGTTTACTGCGGAAATGGTACCTGTAGCTGACACCGTCGACTGGATGTCACCACGTTCCACAGTAACAGTTGTTCCAGTAGAAACTGGCTTATTTTTTTGCTCATAGTAAGACATACCTGCCTTGCCCGCAATCACCAAAATTACCACAAAGATAAGCCACTTTTTATTATGCCAAATCTTTTGCCATACTGCCTGCATAAATGCCTCCCCCGCATTCTACTTTGATTTTTTGTTTATCAACCTGTTCTTTAAACAATCATCTGTAAGTAACCAAATCATAATTCATCTAAATTAATTCTTCATAAAAAGAAAATAGTCCTGCCCCTGCTTTTATCTTAATCATAAGAATGAACTATGACAAATCCGTGACAGGATTGCCCAGTGCACAACTGAAAAAAAATTCATTGAAAAAACAATGGTTGAAAAGTTTATTTTGATAAGTTGATAGATTAATTGAAATTACCAGAATATAATGAAAATAAAAACGGAATATAATTAGGAGGATGATAGCATGTTTAAAAATTATCCTACTACTTATTTATTTCTTCTATCTTTAATACCTTTAATAATTCTGTCATACTTTACACCGTTAATATCAGAATGGCATATTTCACTTAGTATAATACTGGAAGCGCTGACTTTTACAGTGAAGTTTGTCTGCATATTCCTTTTAATCGGCGCATTAATTGAAATTGTAAACTCAATAAAGTTTCGCCATTAAATAATGCTGCAGAAAATAAAATCCCCGCATAGACGGGGTAAAAAAAGGAAACAAAATAAAAAATGAGGGGAGAAAATCTATATGCAATAGAGAATGGTCTCTATGAATTTTCTTATATTTATCATATAGGAAATTTATGACAATCCTGTGACAAGACGAAGAAAAAATTAATTTCTTAAATATAGTAAAAAAGATGACCACCTAACACAAAAAACTAGGTGGTCATCTTTTTGGTAATTTTCTATGCTCTTCTTTTTACAATAAAGAATAAAGGCCTTAATAGTGTCCTTACTATTTCGAGAAAGCTAACAGCTGCGCCAATTATTGCAAACAGTAAGTAATACCCACCCATGCTCAGATCATATCTAAACCACTCTTTTACACTTTCAATAATTATGTGGTCTAGTTTAACGAAAGTGAACAGGTAGGCAACAACCAAACCGGTGAGAAAACCGCCAAGCATGACCCGTGAGATTCCTCCCACTATCCCCATCATAAAATAATAGCCGCTGTGACCAATATCAATCCTAATTAGATCTTTAATTCCTGAAATAATTACTTGATCAATATGGAAAAAGGTGAAAAGATAAGCGATAACTATTCCAAATATAAAGCCAAAAACCACTATTCATAACTCCTTTCAAGCTGCGCGGAATATCAATCATAGAATGATAAACTTTGTTAAAATGAAGCTGTGCCATTACAGCAATTGCATTTTCCTGAGGGATATTACTTTTTATTATATCCAATAGCGAAGCGATAGTCTACCCCGACTGTCACCACTCCTTCTTTAATACACCAAAGTATACAATTAAACATATCACACTTATAACAAAAGTAATTGTTATAAAATCTAACGTATCAAACGATTCCAGTATTTTAAGCATTATTATCACTTCCACTATTCACATTTAAAAACAAATAATTGTTTCTATTTATCCTATTATAGTTTGAATTAGTGACAAAATAATGACGAAACTACAATAAAACATTTATATGAATATATGAAATATAGGTGATAAAAAGCTGTAAAAATTCAACAAGTTAGCTGCCAATTGATCTATTACAAGATATCTATTTTTATTCTCTTTGCCTGAGCATCCCAAGATAACCGGGTCCGGGACGGTAACCTGCAGCCTGTAATAATTCAGACTCGGTGTCATTGCCTGAATCAATAAGATGAATTTTAGTTAGACGCCCAAACTGTATTGGCAAACGCTGAAACGCCTCTACCAGTAAATCCGGATTAATCTTAAGGGTACGGAAATGACCGACAACCAATGGCTTCTGGCGAAAAGCAATAAGGCTGATAATAGCATAAATTTGATTGTCCCTGAGCGCTGCAATGGTATATTGGCGATAGTTTAACAATAACTGTCTAAAATAGGACAAAGGATAGCGGCAGATACTATGAAGATTTATAGACAATGAAGTTAGTTCCTGACCCGGCAGTGAAAAGGGATCATCGCAATAGACCGGCGGCAATACTTGCCACTTTATTGGAGAAGCGTTTTCAAAGGCGGTGTCGCCTCCAAGATACATATAATCAGGCAATCGCCATTGTTCCACAAATCTCATCTGTTGATAAAGATGTACGGCCGGATTATTGGCAGCTGTCTCAAGGCTTATAGCCAATCCGCATCGATCTGCTTCACGGCAGGCAAATTCCATCAGTCGTCGTCCCAGGCCGTGACGGCGAAACAATTCAGAAACGGCTAAATAATGCAGATGCATTTTATGACGTCCATGTCGTTTTAAAATCACAAAACCTACGATCAAATTTTCACAGCGCAGCAGATATACCTGTCCAAGCAGGTTACTGGTGAAATTGAGCGGCATCAGCCGGCACAGACTGAGGATTCGCTCCGCAAGTGGATAATATACATCTGCTGAGAAAGACTTTGCAAAAAGGGCTGCAAAATCCGGCCAATCCCCATTGGATAGTGGAGTAATTCGAAAGGAACGATCTTCAATGGACAAAACAATCACCTGCCGCCGGAATTGTGGTTTGAGGGTAGCTGATATTTAAGGACACTATCCCTCCCTGTTAAATGTTATGTTATAATTTGGTTTAGACTATTCATATAATTTTTCTTTGAAAAAAGTAGAAACTAGCAATATCTACGCTGAAATGTAAGCTTGTAGAAACTAAGAATCTAAGAAATGAGGGGAACTATGTTAGCCAAACTTAAAGAAATATATCCTGCTCTAGCCCAGCGTAATTTTCGGTATTATTGGTTTGGCCAATGTATCTCTTTAATTGGCACCTGGATGCAGGCTACTGCTCAGCAATGGCTGGTTTATTCACTGACTAAATCTGCACTATTGTTAGGCTTACTTGGCGCTGCCCAGTTTGGTCCAGTCATGCTTTTATCCTTGGTTGCCGGAGTATTTATTGATAGATATCCGAAAAAACATCTGCTAATTTTTACTCAAATAAGTTTAATGCTTCAAGCATTTGCTTTGTCTCTCCTGGTATGGATGGAGCAGGTCAACTACTGGCATGTTCTTATTCTGGCTGTGTTCCTTGGTCTTGTTAACACCCTTGATCAACCAACCCGCCAATCGTTTATGCCGGAATTGGTTGAAAAAAAGGACCTTAGAAGTGCCATTGGCCTTAACTCTGCCATCTTTAATGTTGCCAGAATGATTGGCCCGGCACTGTCCGCCATATTAATGGCCAACTATGGTGCAGGGCTGCTATTTTTTCTTAACGGAATTAGCTTCATCCCTGTAATTATTGGGCTTTATCTAATTAACACAAATACAACCAAAATTATAAAAGTTCAACAAAAAGTTTTTGTCGAAATACTTGAAGGATTAAAGTATATCAGGCAATCTTTAACTCTTCGCAGCACGATCTTGTCTATGTTTTTCGTAAGTACTTTTGCGATGAATTTTAATGTTATTATCCCGTTATTTGCCGATGAAGTTCTCCAACAAGGTGTAACTGGCTATGGTATGCTTATGTCGGCTACAGGTGCCGGGTCACTTATTGGGGCGCTTATGGTGGCATCCTGGGCCAAGGGTAGTCCTAAATTGAAGCTGCTTTTTGGTAGTGGTTTCATAGTGTCAGTGTTACAAATTGCACTTAATCCCATTCATATTTTACCTTTAGCTGTTGTAATGTTTATGGCCATTGGATTTTTTAACATTGTGTTTATGACAACTGCCAATTCGATGATTCAATTTAATACCAGTGATCAATTTCGCGGCCGGGTAATGAGTGTTTACTCATTTGCTTTTTTAGGAACTACGCCGGTGGGGAACCTATTTGCAGGTGGTATTATGGAAAAAACAGGCGCAAGTATGGGTATTTCGATCTGCGGGGCAGTTTCAGCTTTACTAATTGCAATGATAGTTTTCCATACCATGAGTAAGCCTCCGTCAGTAAAATAATCTTTCAAACTTTAGAGAAAAAAGATGACACCTAGTCGATAGGAAGTCATTTTTTTTGTATTCATGATATTACCCTGTAAAAATTCTGTTTTAATGATGCCAACTTCTCGAAAGTAGTAATTTGTGAAATTTAATCCTTAATCAAATAGTCACTTAATTCTACTGAAACAATATTTATGATTTTTCTCATAAATTCCTGGCCGTTTTCCTCGCTGTCGAATTTAAAACTAAATTCAATCAATTTATTAAAATCATCCTGATTTTTCGTTATTACCTGATTTATAGTTTTTTCTAATGTGTCATAGGATTTTTCGCTTAAGCTATTTAATTTACCCGCTAAGTCTTCTCTACTATTATCCTTTGCTAATTCTTCCAAGGATGACCAGTTAAAGGCTACTGATGTTGTTATTAAATAAAGCTCATGCAGAGTAAAAATTTTTGCAATTTCTCCGGTACTCATTTTAAACCCCTTTCAAGAATTGGTTATTTTTGAACTATAACAACCTCTTCATAGTCTTTGAATTCATCATTATAATTTGTTTTCTTTTTGTCTGCTTGCTGCTTATGCTTATCGTTATTATTAATGCTGGTTCCTTCAGCAGCTTTTTTCTGCTTAGAAACCAGGATTTTTACAAGGATATCTTGATTGAAAAAGAAAATAACATTTTCGTGATTTTTATCGTCATATCTCCATTGCTCATAAGAATCAGGTTTACTAATTTGATTAGGTTTTCCCCAACTCATAATAACTTTATCTTTTGTCCAACCCTTGCTAACCTCTCTGTTTTTGATCATTGTCCAATCATGCTGTTTCCATTTAGGGTAAGTGTCATAAGGACTTTTAAAATAGAAGGACTCTTTAAGTACATTGCTTAAATCCTGGTGGTTGTAGACCGGCGGATTTGTGGAAACCCCACTTTTCCAGGCAATCGACGTACCATCTTCCCGTTTGAAGATAATAGCATAGTTATCGCTGAATGGCCCCTCTGAAACGATATCCGCCAAAGTTAAGGCTTCTAAATGTTCGACTTCATCGCCAAGAACAGACGAATTATAGTTGTACCAAACGCTGTTCCCTTTCAAAGCCTGTAGATTTTCTTTTACCTTAGCATCCATCTCTATTTCTTCCGGCAAGCTAAATGGCATATCTGCAAGAGATTTATAATCATAATCCCGTACCCAAACGGCGCGGCCGCCTAATTCATCACTTACCAGATACCAGTAATATTTGGTTTCTTCTTTCTCAGTAAGTCTATATAAACCCTTTATAACAAAATTTTTATTGGCAATTTGGCGGGTTAATACCCTCTGATCACTTCCCCAAATAGGTTTTGCTGGATCATTATATACAAAAAGGAAGCTTACTTTGGAAATTATTTTTGGCATGAAAAAAACAGCCTTCTGTCCAACCCAATTGGCTTTTTGGGGCCAGATTTTATGAGCGTCAACTTCGGTTAATCCGCCGTCTATTTTGGCATTTTCCGCAAAAGCGGGAACGGTGAAACAACAGAATACAAGGAAAAGCAGTAACATCTTTTTTAGCATATAATCACATCCATGAAAATATAAATTTTTGGTTCTTGGCTAATTAGTATTGTATTCTCATTTTTTAGCACCTGTACTGCTTAGAAATATTCAACACTAATAGCTTTTTTTCCTACAAGCAATTTATTTTTTAAAGATAATCTAATTATTTCACCCTATTTTTTAAAAGATCTCCTGCATTTATTGCAAAATATATTAATTTTTATGTTACTATTGCAC
>JAEYSJ010000175.1 GCA_023434855.1 Bacillota bacterium
AGATATTTCTCAATAGCCGCTATCTTTTCTGTTCCCGATATTTTTGCTTTGTGTGACATAAAAAAGCTCCTCCTTGTGATAGGCAGTTTTATTATTTCTACTGTCTACCACAAGGGGAGCATATCATCATCGCGGGCTCTTTTGTAACTAAAAATTTAAAGCCAGGAAAACCACATTAGCGGTATCCTGGCTTTTTTTATTTAAATAAATCGTCCGATAACATCCCAGAAACCGTACTGTTTAATAAGGCTCAAAAATAGCCACAACGAAAGTACCCCAATTACAAAATAATATATCTTTTTAACAATCCTTTTATCGGTAATTTTTACCATAATAGACACCCCTTTTGATATGGCACTTAACCAACCTTTTGTCGTTTAGCCAGCTTTTCCGATTTACTGGCCCGCCGTTTTTTATTAAGTTCTTGTTCATCTGCCAGGTCTTTGTCTGTTGGCCTGTCCAATTTTAAGCCATAATCAGCAAACCAAGCTTGTAAACCCTCGATGCCTTCATTCTCGGCAATATCAAGTATTTCGCCACGAGCCTTATTTTTAACTACACAATCAACTGAAACGTGGAAGACCATGGATATAATTGTTTAAAATAGTTATTAGATAATTAAAAATAGTTAATATTACTGCACATTTTTGTGCCTGAGATTTAGGTAAGCAGCCCCACTTATACAACCAAAAACTTGTGCCTACACCAATAACAATTGACTAAATTAAATACATCATTTTATTATCCTCCCGATAGGCCTATTTATATAACACCAAGGCATTATTGTTATTATTATCCACATAAAGTTATATTCCTTTTTGATACGACAAAAGGTAGAACCTTATTATTTAAGCATACCCTAAAATGCAGTTCATGGAGAATTTTCATTTTTCGCTTGACTGGATTGTCAACACTTTTTATAAGGTCAATCGCCGAAATTCCACCGGTGTTAAATAATTAAGTGAACCATGAATTCTTCCATTATTGAACCAATTCACAAGGTGGCTAATTCATGGCTTAATTGATTAAATCGCGAATTTAACGGACGGGCTCCTTATGCCGTGGTGGTCAGTGATTTAACATATGTCCGCATAAACTACAAATGGAATTACGTATAAGTTCCTCATTACATTTTTGCTTATGCGGTTTAAATTGTGCCACAGTATATTTCGAAATCAAACCAAGTTTTTTCATGATTCTTCCGATACGACGACGAGATACCAAATAGTTCAACTTTTGCAGTTCTTTTTTTATTTTTCTAGTTCCGTATACATCGTGATTATCATGAAAAATTTGCTCTAGCTTATTTTCTAAATCAGATTCATCATTTTTTACGGTCGCTTCGTAATAATAAGTACTTCTAGCAATATTTAAGCATTTGCACATCGCTGATATTGAATATTTGTGGGCATTTTGCCGGATTACAATTATTTTTGTGCCAATATCAGCGCCGCCTGCTTTAAAATATCATTTTCCATTTTTAGTCTTTGATTTTCTTTACGTAGCTTTGCCAATTCAGTAGCTTCTGGAGTACGATTATCACATTCTTTTGCGGATCCGGTAGCATTAATCCGGCGTATCCAATTATCTAATGCAGAAGGAGTTAAATCATATTCTTTAATAATTTCTGCACGGGGCTTGCCGCTATTATGCAACTGAACCATCTGTTGCTTAAACTGATCGGTAAACTTTCTTTTGGCGCGTTTTTCTGTCATGTAAATCTTCCTTTCTGTACTGCTAAAATTTTACATAACCTTATTAAATCTGTCTAGTTAAGTGTAGCCGATCCAACTAACATTAGGAAATATGAAAGAGGTCATAGATACAGTGGACAATAAGAGGTTTAGGGAAATTAACGGATACACTTGTGAAAAAGAATCAAATAATCCTGATTCTTGGTTTAAACGCGCTGTATCCTTTCATGAAGCTGCAAAAATTCTTTACGATACTAAATACAGTATAAGTCATCATGGATTATTGGTTTTTTCTTTTAATGCCGGATTATCTCTCGAATTAATACTTAAAGCAATATTGGTGACAAACAATAAGGGATTATCATATACACATACACTTCAGAATTTATCTGAAGAAGCTGATATTGATTTAGATAATGACCAAAAACATTTGCTTGAGTTCTTTACATCCGCTATCTTTGGGCTGGTCGGTATCCAACACCTAGAACAAGTAAGGACTGGGATTATTACCATGATGTCATAATGGAGAATCAAGCAATTCGAGAGGAATCGGGCAATACAACAAGAATTATAGCACATCCTAAAAGGCATCCATCTATGGATACTATATGAATATATGGGAAATTCTCCTAAATAAATATTTTATATTTTAGTGACTAATACTGTCTTCTTGTTGATTACACCAATATACCTGTAAGAGATTAAGATTTAATAATGAAAAAAAAGAGTAGAATAAACTACTCTTCTTTTTCAAAAACTATTTTGTAAATACATCAAATAACAAACAAAAACCATTTTTTTGATTCAACTTAAAGACTTACAAATTTGCATGTTCGCTTGTAGTTTTCTCTACAAGTCTGATCTCTAGTCCTAACGATTTCGATAGTCTAGCGAATGTGTCGATGCGAGGAATAGCGTTATGACTCTCCAGTCTAGCAATTGCTGCTTGTTTTATTCCAGATTTCACAGATAATTGCCTTTGAGACAACCCCAATTCTTCTCGTCGATTGATAAGTTGTGCAACCAAGTTGGCTGCTAATTTAATCTCTTCTTTTTCTTCTTCAGAAATTGATTTAATTCTTCCTCGAACATCGGCCCATGTTTTCATATCATGTTCACACCTCCTTTTTCTTGCCTGAACAAGTTTTCCGTAGTACAAATAAAAATTTAATTTGTTACGGTCTATCCGTACCTATCATATTCCCCAATTGGGGAGGGGGAACCATCCCCCTCTACTGCCCATATCGATTAACCCAATCGTTGATTTACCGTTCTGCTCGCTCGATTTCCCTTGTCGGGGTTTTATTTGTCTTTTTGCGGAATGAATGTAAAAGAACAACCTTATTATTCTTCCAGCTAAACAACAGTATTCTGTTGTTTCCAGGTCTGATTTGCCAAATATCGCCCCGAATATATTCTACATACTCATTTGAACATCGGGTTCCAAGGTCTGTTAGCAAATCAATATGAAACATAATCTGTCGTAGCTGGATTCTGGCATCTTTATTTCTTTCCGCTTTTTGTTCGAGCTTGGTGATAAGGTCGTCTCTAGAAACAAAAAATGCCGCAAGCATACAGCAGAAACAACTGTACACCTGCGGCTATTCTTATGTCCAAAATCACTGGAATTATTAATCTTCTTCATATATCCATTTAATATCTTCTAACCTTTCGCCATTTATACAAAACTCTTTAACTATGCTAGATAATATATTAAAATCATTGCAAATCGTATGTTTTGGATATAAGTTACCATTTATTTCAATTAATCCCCCTGTTGTTTCCATACCATTCCAATAATAATATATTTCATCAGTGTTTTCATTTACAATGCCAATGTGGTATACACCTGGATCTCCAAATACGGCCATACCTATACCAGAGTTAGTATTATTATATTCTATATAATGTACTTTTCCTTCTTCCATGTCTTTCAGGCTTTTTATTGCTATCTCTAGATTTGGCTTATCAATACATACACTTTCTTTTTCATATGATACCTTGATTTCATCTATGTACAATGTTGAATTTACCATTTTTTACCTCCGTTCATTACATTTTCAAAGTCAGTTGCAGGTGGCCCCTTAAATATATATTTTTTTCCTGTTTTTGCTTCATGAACAACTAGCTCGTCTAATTCAAGGGATTTTGCCATTTTCTTTATATCCTGTTTGCAGTATTTACAAACGTTTTCACCAGAGACTGTTAAAACACCTTTGCCGCCTTTATTCCCTGCTTTATATGATTGATTCATAGCACCCAATTCAGCATGACACGATGCTGTATTACTATTAATTGCTGTCATACCTTTAGACCCTTTTGGTGTTGGCAATAGTTCTCCATTTCTTAATGCAGGATTTCTTGCGGTCGGATTTACATCTCTAAAAACTCTACCGTTATGCTCAAATCTAGCTTTGACTTTTGGTGTTTCTACGGGAGGATGAAGCTTACTTCTCTTGAGCATTTCTCTTGCTTCGCTTAATTTCCCTGCTGTTTTTCCTGCTTTCTTAGCACCAGTTTTTACTATGTCTTTTGCTATCGCCTTAACAGTTCTTTGGCAACAACTTTAGCAGCATCTAATCCCTTTTCGGCCTCTTCAGCAGCTTTACCACCTTGCCCTATTGCTTTACCTATTTTACTTAGGTTCATAGTAGGAGGACTCCCATTAATTTTACCAAACTATTCAATCGGCTACAATGCTTACGCCATATGACCATTATTCTTCCTTTCAATTGCATTATTGGATTATTTTTACTATATTGTATAATTATACTTATGTAGCCAATTTCCTTCTCTGTAAAAAGAAAAAACCCGGCAGTACAGCATATCAATCAACTATACCACCGGGCTTCTTATTATATTATCTGCATTCCCTGCGACAGAATTTGCATTAGTTGTCCCATATGATGTAAGAAAAAAACAAAGGATGATTTTATGATAGTTCTTAACGACACGGAAAAAGAGATTGTAATTCTAAAAGCTTCAATAGAAATTATTGATTCAATTGCTAATCATGCCATTTTAGATTTACATCATAATGATCCAGACTCAGAAATAATCTTCAAAACAGAGATCATCAAAAATATTTTAGCATATTTCTTGTCGACTTTATATCGAAACTAAAAAATAATATTTTTGGGCTAAACGAATTAAACTACATTGATTTATTGAAAGACGTTTGTTCCTCACCTATGTTTAATAAAGAAAATTCAATAGAATATCTCAAAAGTCCCGTACTAGATTTTTATAATTGGCTTAATACAAATGTAACGATAAAAGAAATGCACTTTGAATCGCTTGATTTAAATATCGACTTAATGCTCACATGCGAAGATTTTTTATATATCGGAGGAAATATTTCAAAGCACAATTTTACTCGACTATCCTTTTGTGCAAAAGAAATAAAGGGGATTTTAAAACGCAGTAAGGTGAATGTAGACTTAACAGACTCTTTGTTAGCCTTGGAAGATTTCCAAAAATGGTTTCATGGTGAAGGAAATATATTAGGTTATCTGAGTAGTTCAATTGTCGAATTTTTAAACAATATCCGATGGGGTATACATCGTTATTTAATGCCAGAATTTTATCGTGCATATACCCCTGGTCAAGGAATACAAAATTCTTATCAATACCCTGATACTGTTTCTAACCCTACTATTAAGGGTTACTATTGGGATTTAATGAATAAGGTCAGAATGAAACCTTACTTACCCGAGTTCAAGGTTTCGATACACTTTAAAAATCATCCACTATTAGTCTATAGTTAATCCAAGAATAAAGCCATATTTCGAAGTTATCCTACCATTGCCAATCCATAAATCATGGCGGTTTTTTACTGTACATTTACTGTACATTCGATTTTTCCAAGGTGGCTTCAGCGCTTGATTTAGGTGGACTGAGCAACATTCAGAACTTTAAAAGCGCTAACCTGTAAAGTTAGCGCTTTTGACTGGATCAGAATTTATAACTTTTCGGAAAAGTGCAACAAGAAGATTACCTGCAGTTTATCCGAAAAGCAACTTAACAGTATCAGAAAGTATAACTTTCCGGGTTTTTCTAAAATATTTCGTATTACCTTGAGAAGCCGGAAAGTAACTTACTTTCTTTCTGCTTTAAAACCTTACGGTTTTCCCCGATTCTTCACTGTTCAAAAACGGAACGTTTTTCTTAACTTTTGACATATTAAACCCCCACTATGCCGTATCGCCGCTGTTTTGAACCTGCCCCAGGCAGGTGGGTACCCTCCTGGCTACTTTATGTGTCCCCCAATAATCAGGGCTTACACGCTATATCCAGAGTCCAGGTTCCCATTGTTAATGTGTTGGCTCAAAACATTGGCATTCACGCACACAGCAGGGCTTTAAACAGTGTAAATATTTTGATTTGTCATACTTATCTTACCAAATTACCGGTGCAATTGCAAGGTGAAGCTGCCGGAATGTTTTGCCAATTAATTAATCACTGCTTGTTAGTTACCGTTTTTTTAACGATAACATCTGTTTTGATGGAGAGTTCTTTTAATTGCGCCGATGCGACTTCGGACGGCGCCTGAGTCATAACGTCGGTAGCGCTTTGCGTTTTGGGGAAAGCAATGACGTCACGAATCGAAGGCCGTTTTGCCATTAGCATGATCAATCTGTCTAAGCCAAAAGCTATACCACCATGCGGGGGCGTGCCATATTCAAAAGCTTCTAGCATATAGCCGAATTTTTCCAAAGCCTCTTCCGGGGTAAGACCAATTGTCTTAAACACTTTCTCCTGTAAATCCCGGTTATAAATACGGATACTACCGCCGCCGATTTCTGTACCGTTTAATATCATATCATAAGCTTTGGCTTTAATGCAGCCAGGGTTATCCTCTAAATGCGGAATGTCTTCATCACGAGGAGAAGTAAATGGATGATGCATCGCCACCCAGCGCTTATCTTCGGCATCATACTCAAACATGGGGAAATCAATAACCCATAAGAAGGATAATTTATCAGGATCAATCAGGTTAAGTCTACGGGCCATTTCCAGCCGTAACTGGCCTAAAGCGTTGGCTACCGCCATGGGTTGATCAGCCACGATAAGCAGCAAGTCCCCTGTTTGTGCCTGAGCAGTCTTAAGTATTTCCTGCATAATTTCTTCAGTAAAGAACTTGGCAATGGGTGATTTAATTCCTTCTGCAGTGTTACAAATCCAAGCCAGTCCCTTTGCGCCATAATTGCCGACATAATCAACCAGGCCGTCAAGCTCACGCCGGGGAATATTAGCATAACCTTTAACATTTATGGCTTTAACTCTGCCACCGTTGTCCAGCACTGTCTTAAAGACTTTAAAATCAGAGTCGCTGACAGCGGCGGAAATATCAACTAATTCCATGCCAAAACGAATATCCGGTTTATCTGAACCGTATCTGGCCATAGCCTCCTCATAGCTCAGACGTAAAAAAGGCCCAGGCACATCCACGCCGGTAGCTTCCTTAAAGATATAAGCAATCATTTCCTCCATCATTGGCAATATGTCTTCCTGTTCGATAAAAGACATCTCGATGTCAAGCTGGGTAAATTCCGGTTGACGGTCCGCCCTGAGGTCTTCATCGCGAAAACAGCGGACTATTTGAAAATACCGTTCCATTCCCGCCACCATCAGAATTTGTTTAAAAATCTGCGGTGATTGGGGTAAAGCATAAAATTTTCCAGGATTAACCCTGCTCGGCACTAAATAATCCCTGGCGCCTTCCGGAGAGCTTTTGGTCAGCATGGGAGTTTCAATTTCCACAAAACTGTTGCGGTCAAAAAAGTCGCGCATGGCTTTGGTCACCCGGTGCCTGAGCAGCAAATTGCGCTGCATCTCCGGACGACGCAAATCCAAATAACGATACTTTAAACGCAGTGTTTCATCAACGTCAATATTGTCCTGAATATAAAAGGGCGGAGTTTTGGCGGCATTTAAAATTCGTGTATCCAAACCATAAACTTCTATTTCTCCTGTGGCCATATTGGGATTAACGGTCTCCGCTGCTCTCAGCTTTACTGTACCGCGCACCGCCAGCACATATTCCGAGCGTACCGTTTCCGCTTTGGTGAATGCTTCCCTATTGGTATCAGGTGAAAAAACTACTTGCACTATCCCTGACCTGTCGCGCAGATCAATAAAGATTAAACCGCCGTGATCGCGGCGGCGTGCTACCCAGCCACACAGTGTAACTTCTTGTCCATCATGCTGTCTATTTAAAGATTCACAGGCATGGCTACGTTTTAAGCCTATCATTGTATCCATATTTACTCCTCCGTCTCCTTCTGTATCTTTTCTACTGCTTCACCGGCATCAATTAGCTGTTGGTCGCCTGTAAGCATATTCTTTAGCATAATTTTGTTCTGGACAGCCTCATCTTCTCCAATAATAGCTGCGAAACGTGCCTGATTTTTATTGGCATGCTTCATTTGCGCTTTTAAGCCCCTGTCCATAAAATCCATATCGGCCACAATTCCTGCTTGACGTAATTTGCATAATAACTTAAAAGCAATACCTTGCGCCTGTATTCCCAAAGGGGCGACAAAAACATCAATATTGCCGTTTATTTCCGGCAATAGTGCTTGTTTTTCCAGCGCCAGCATCACCCGTTCCAAACCAATGGCAAAGCCAATACCTGGTGTAGGCTGTCCCCCGCACTCAGCGATCAGGCCGTCATACCGTCCTCCACCACATACAGCGCTTTGCGCTCCTAACGGCGCGTACTGAATTTCAAAAGCAGTTTTGGTGTAATAATCAAGACCGCGCACTAAGCGGGGATTCAATTTATAATCAATCTCAGCAGCCGTCAATAATGTCTTTAATTGTTCAAAATGGCTGTTACATTCATCACACAGACAATCAGCC
>JAEYSJ010000200.1 GCA_023434855.1 Bacillota bacterium
AATATCGGCAATAGGCCAAGGAAAATCGATAGTCTTCAGAATATCATAGCCGACTTGGGCGTGATTTTTAACAATACCGAACTCATGGACAGTCAACTTACCAGGTTTACTTAATATTTCGGCAGGAATTGCTATTTTGCCAATATCGTGTAATAGCCCCGCAACCTGAACAGCCTTTATTGTATCATCGGCAAGCTTCAGTTCTTTGGCGATAGCCACAGCCAATCCGGAGACACGCTTCTGATGGCCGGCCGTGTACAAGTCTCTTGTTTCCGTAATAGCAGCCATTGCCTGAACAGTTTGCTCCACCACTTTTTTAAGCTGTTCCGAACTTTTCTCAAGCTCCTTCTCGGTTTGCTTATGGCCGGTAATATCATTGATAATACCAACAATCCCGGAAATCTCGTTACTTCTGCTTATATATGTAGCTTTGTTAAATATCACATCATGTTTGCTCCCGTCTGCATAAACAACCTTGCTTTCATATACCTGTATGCCTTTCTGACTAAAAAGTTCCTCATCCATTTTGTGATATTCGTTCGCCAGATCACCAGGAGCCATATCATATACTGATTTACCAATGATTTGTTCTTGTTTTAATCCCAGATAATCCTCAAAAGCTTTATTGCAGCCCCGATAATCGCCCCTAGTATCTTTATAAAATATCGGGCTTGGTATGGCATCAATAATTGTCTGTAAAAAATGTATCTGCTCTTTTAAGACATCACTTAGTCTCTCTTTTTTCGATTTTAAATTGCAATAGGATGGAACTGCAGATCTAACTTTTTTAGGTAATGTTTTTTTAATCATTGCCCTTTCTCCTTGTAATCTTTTACACATTTCGCTATAATTCGCCATGCCACAAAGATTCTCCTGTGCATAACTGCAAAAAGTACAAAAATACAAAAACCCACTCCGTTGCCCGGAGCGGGAATCTAAAATATCATAGCCCGTAATGTCGTTTCTCCATATGTCCAAACCCGCCGCTAGCAGGTGGGTATCCTGAGATATGCTTTTGCCATCCACTCAAAGGTGGCCCGACAGCTACATAACATTGAATTCCCTTTGTATAAAAGTAGGTTGGACATATCCAAGATAACGTGCATTTCAGGCAGTTATTCTCTCTTGAACAATTGCTATATTATCACATTACGCAGCAGTACTCAAGGCTGCTAAGCTCACACTAGCGGGTAAATAAAAAGCAGATACTCCAATATGCGTTGCTAAGCTAAGCAACGCTAACAAATGCAATTTTCATAATATAAAAGAGCCCGTAATAATCTACGCTACAGCCAATACCGATCATTGCATACCTATACGCAATCTTTCGACTACCCACAAGCATTACACAACCGGCACTGACCTTTGCTCGACTACCAAGAATACCTGCCGAACCGACTGCAATCTCCCGACTGCAATAGACCCATCGTTAACAGTTTCCCGGGAACTCCTCCGGAACCCTTGGCAGTCTTAGCTCGACCGCCATACATCCCTTTCGACCATACAACAACAGTTGGGCTGCTGTACAGCCTTACAAGACATATAACGATCTGCCCGCCGACTACTGCCGAACCGTTCGATCCGACAATAATCTTTGGCCGACTAATGCCGAACCCCATTTGAGATCCGACACCAATCTTGGCTCGACCATTACGAACCCTTTACACTGTTTATTATCTCTGAAATATCAGTTTATATACCCTAAATTTGAAATTGGTAGCCCTCTCTATTGCACACACACTTCATTCAATAGGCAGCAGATTCTTTTTGCGAAATGCCGTTCCCTGGAAAACTGCTACCAGATTACCTTGGTCATCTGTTATATTAACAGAGTAATTGCCTAAGCTGTTACTCAGCGAAATCTCCCTGGCTTCCGCATACAATACCCCGCTGCTTGCCGCTTTTGTGTAGGCAATAGTAGCATTAACCCCTAAAGCCAGCCTGGCGTGTGAATTCGCTGCCACGGCAAAGGCAAAATCCGCCAGGGTAAAAATGGCCCCGCCGTGGACCACCTTAGCTCCATTTAAATGGTAATCTTTTATTATCATCTTTACTTTTGCATACCCGGTAGCAATCTCTAGCAGCTCTATTCCGGAATGGCTGGCGAACTGGTCGTTTTCAATAAAGAAACGTTTAATACCTTCCATATATACACTCCTCGTAATGGAAATTGCATTTCGTAATTTCCATAGTATCACAGCACCATACAATACAAAATTATATTGCCTTACCGCTATGGTTGTTGTACACAAATAATTCTGTTATTATTAGGGAAATCCTGCCAGTACTAATACCCCCTAAATAAACAGGCCCCTATACCGGTCCGATATGGGGGCTCGAAACTTAATAGGTTTTTTCTGGCTAAATAGTAAATTCAGTTAATTTCCGTTTCTTTTATAAACATGATTATTGCCGCACCAAATAATGGTCCGATTGCCAAAGTCGCAAATGCGTAAAAATAGTTATGTGTTGCGTCAATTACTGCGCCGACTGCCAACGGTGATAGTAACGACCCAAGCTGCCAGATTGTATTTACTAAGCCTGTTGCCGTCCCGACTAATCTAAGCTGAACAACATCACCGATTAAGGTATTCATAACAGGGCTGTACACAAAGGCGGTAATACCCAATATCGGGGCTATGATATAAAGCATTTGAACACTTATATTAGCGCCGAACCACAGCAGCATAACACTAAATCCGACTAACATTACTGCCAGCAGTAAATTTCTTTTTCCTAATAATAAATCATTTAATAATCCGGCAACAGGCTTGCAAAATAACGCTGCCACCCCATAAAAAGACATAATTGCTCCGGCCTCAATAAGTGAAAGATTAAGATTCTTTGCCATATAAGTATTTGCCCAGGTTGCCGTTCCCCAAGTCGCCCACATTGCACAGAATCCGGCAAAGCCGGTAAGCATTAAATTTTTGTTTTTAAACAAGCTTAGAACATCATGCCAGAATTGTCCTGCCGATTGTCCTTGAGCGCGATTAGCAATCGGCGTATTTTCCTTAAGCAGCGGCCACGCTAAAAACAGTGACGCCACCGGAAGGAAACCGGCAGCGATAAAAGAAAACTGCCAGCCATACTCTTTTGCCAGAACAGGAACAAACAAATTAACAACAGATAAGCCCATAGATGAAGCAGTCATGAAGAAACCCATTGCTGTCCCCTTACCCATGCCGGGAAACCAGTCAAAGATAGCCCTGACGCAGGCCGAGAAAATGGCGCCAGACCCGATTCCCGCCAAAATGCGATAAGTGAAGCCTTGTTCATAAGAAGTAATTGTACCCATAAGTGCTGTAAAAATACCCATGACTGCAAAAGAACCGAGTAATACCTTGCGATAGCCAAAGCGGTCTGTCAAAAGCCCACCCGGTAACTGGGTGACAACATACCCGATATAGAAAGCCGTCATATAACTACCGGCTTGTGTTGCCGACATTCCCAACGCTTTACTGGCAAGAGGTATTACCGGAGGCCAGGATAAGCGATCAACAAACGACAGGAGAAAAGCCAGCCATGCAATTGCCAGAACGCCAATTTGCGTTTTGGTTATCTCCATGCCTTTTACCTTCATAACAGCAACCTCCTCCTATATTATCCCACCTTGTCTTCGGAGCTCATTTCTTACATTTTCAGCATTAATTCTGCCGTTTTGCGATTGTATAGCCGCAGCTACCCCTGCTGCATGTCCTGTAGCAAAACTTGTTCCCATTACCCTTATCGAAGCAAAGGCGACAGGATCGCAGCTAATAATTCTCCCACCTGCCCAGACATTGGTTAAACCCGTTACTTTCAGGCAACCCAGCGGTATTCCAAAATAAGAAAGATCCTTGATTGGCTTGGTGACACTTGGTTTCCCTTGCTCAATATGAGCCTCAATATACCAGGCCCCCCTGGCTATCGCATCAGGGAACCGCCGTGCTTCAAGAACATCTTCTTTGGTTAAAGTATACTCCCCAACAATATGGCGGGTGTCCCTGATCCCGATTTTAGGTCCGGTCTGGACAAGATATGCTTCTTCAAACCCTGGCAAAAATCTGCGAAACGCTTCAAGATAAGCCCATGCCTGTTGTCTGCCTGATATTTCACTGCAGGTCAGACTGTCCGGGGTTAACCCGTCAGTTTTTTCATCAGCCAGGATTGACAGGATATCGCCGGAACTCCCCGGCATCCGAATAATAATACCCAAATCTTTCGACAGCGGGCCAATTCCGGCAGCCTTTGCTTTTAAAATGGCTTCTTGAACTTTGTACGGGTGGATGTCTGCGGAAACCGGCACACCGCCAATCCGAAACATCATGGTAGCCACCTGTGATTCGCCCTCGCCACTGCTTGCCCGGTAATTTCCTCCGGCCATTGCAACTAAATTAGCCTCACCACTTGCATCAACAAATACGTCGGCCCTTACTTTCAATCTTCCTCTGTCCGTCGAGCATATTACTGCTTTAACGGTACCATCCGCGATTTCGACATCAACAACTCTGGTATGCAGCAGATAATGAGCGTTTGAATCCAGCAAGCATTTGTCAAATGCATATTTGGTTGCCTCTGCATCAATGGGTATGACGCAAGTTCCAGTACGCAGAGCACGTTGTGGACCATTATAAAAGCCTATAGAAGCCAGATTATCAAGTACAATTTGTCCTATGCCCCCTACAGCCTGTTCAGCCGGATCCGCCTGAGTAAAGAAACCGCAATATGATGGCAGACTACAATGAGTAGCTTGTCCTCCAAAGTAGGGATTGCGTTCAATTAGCAAAACTGATGCACCAGCCTTGGCAGCTCCAACCGCAGCTGAGACACCAGCCGCCCCACCCCCTACTATAACACAATTATATGATAAATTGGCAAAAACGTCCAAAATATTCCCCTCCGCTTGTTTCTCAGTTTCATTATAAAAAATAATAATTTATCTGTGAAATATATATTTACGATATAATTAATATAAAAAGTAGATGAAAGAGTGATAGTATGGAAGTACATCAACTGGAATATTTTTGTGAAATCTGTCGTATCAAAAGTTTTACCAAAGCATCAATTAACCTGAAGGTTGCCCAATCATGCATCTCACAACAAATAAAAAAACTGGAGAAAGAACTTGGTATTGACTTATTTGTTCGTACCACGCGAAATGTGAATTTAACCGAAGCCGGAGATATATTCAGACTGCATGCCGAGAGAGTAGTCAATGACGTTAACAAAGCCAAACAGGCACTTCTTCCCTATACCAATGCCGGTTATGGAAAAATACGAATTGGGGCTTTGCCTGTTATGTCTTATCTGGGGATAACCGCCATTATTGCTAAATTCCAACTAAGTTTTCCAAACATCCATGTTGACCTTAAAGAGGAGGCAAGCAGTATTTTATTTGAAGATTTACTCTCCAACCGGTTGGATGCTGTATTTGTCACCCAGCCGAATAAAGTTCCCAAGGAATTAAAAAGTCACACATTTATTGAAGATGAATTAGTTTTTGTCTGCAGCAATACTCATCCTCTGGCCAAAGAAACAATAATTGATTTAGCCACTACCTCAGATCAAAATTATATTTTTATGAAGCCAATGAACGGCATGTACCATATCTGCCTGTCAGCCTGTCACCAATTCGGGTTTACGCCGCGAATCATTTTTGAAAGCAGTCAAATTGATACAATTATCGGATTGACAGCAGAAGGGGTAGGTGTAACTTTATTAAGCTCAAAAATAGCCAAAGAATTTCAACATAAACCGATCGTTATAATACCTATGCAGCAAAAGATCTTGCGTAATACTGCATTTATGTATCGGCGCCAATCACAAAAAAACAAATTAATTTCTCATATTGAACAAATTCTGGCAATAAATAAACAATAAAAAATATTTAAGGCTAAGAGAACCCTTAACAAAGGTTTTCTTAGCCTTAAAGCATTTTTTTCTTAATCAGTTTTTATTGCAACTATGCCACGCAGGCAGCAGGAAGACAATTTTTTATTAATGCCATAATCGCAGCAAGATTGCAGCTATCACTACCATGCCGGCTCCTCCCAGACGAGTGGACACCTGGGCAAAGGGCATCATTTCCATGCGGTTGCAGGCAGACAGGATTGCTACGTCCCCAGTGCCGCCAAGACCACTGTGGCAGGCAGTAACAATGGCAGATTCAATAGGATACATATTGATAAACTTGCCAACATAAAATCCGGATCCAATCATTGCTATAACAGTAGCGACAACTGTCAAGGCGTAAGCGGGAGTTAAAGCGGCAATTACATCTTTCCAGGGAGTATATAATACCCCGAGGCCGACCATCAGTGCCCAGGTCAGACTGCCGGCAATAAACTTATACATATGGCGGGCTCCCTGCTCCATGCGTTTCGGCATAATTCCTGTTGCCTTAATGATAGCCGCGGTGAAAATCATGATAATTGCAGCAGGAATCGCAATAAACATATTGGCTAACTGGCCGAAGATAAAGAAAGTGCATGCAATTAACAAACCCGCCCCCATCAATGGAAACTCTACAGGCACATCCGCGTTTTGAGCTGCTTTTAAAAGTTCGTCATCCCCTGTTTTCACCAACAGCCCATTTCCGGTCAGATGGGGTTTCTTTTCGCCCAAACGACGCAGATAGCCGGCTAACATTATTGCAACAACATTGCCCAGCATTGCTGCAGGCACAAGTTGGGGAATTAATTTTTCATAGGGTTGCTGTAAGATATCTGAGTAGGCCATCGACAGGGGGAGAATCCCTTCGCCAATACCGCCTGATACAATAGGAATAACTATATAAAACAAGGTATGCTGCGCGCCTATTCCTGTGATTACGCCTACCAGCATGCCGGCGGCAATGCTGGCTATCGTACCAATGAGCAACGGAATAAACAACCTTAAGAACCCCTGGATAAGGACCTGCCGGTGCATTCCCAGAATGCTGCCGGTAACAAGACAGGAAATGTATAAATACAGAAAGTTAGAAGTCTTCATTACTGCAGTTATAGCTTTCATGGATGCCGGATTTAACAAATTGTAAAATACCATTATTGAGGGAACAAAGATAGATAGAATGGCCGGACCGCCAATATCTTTGAGAATTGGTATTTTCAGGCCGGCATCCCCCAGTAAAATCCCCATAATCATCAGGACGGCAAAACCGCCGATCATATCGGCAGGCAGCTTCTCGTACACTGAAGCTCCAAAAACAACCGCTGCCAATAGTAAATATAGCGGCAAGGGAATTACCCCGATTCTTGCATTGCGAAAACTATGCAGCAGACCAAGTTCCACCTGACTGACTGCTACCGCTTGTTCCATAATAAGCACCCTCTCTCTTTATTATTTTTCTATTGGCGGCCAATTTTTATTCTGGCGGCAGCGCTAGCCCGTATTTTCTCCGGATCGATCTGAATCCGGGCTACTCCGGTTTTAATGGCTTCCCGCGCCACTGCGAGGGCAACGGCCGGCGCAATTCTCGGATCAAAGGCATTTGGTGTCACATAATCTTCTTTTAGTTCGCCTTCTCCGATTAAATTTGCGATGGCATAAGCTGCAGCCAATTTCATTTCGTCATTGATTTGCCGTGCCCGCACGTCAATTGCGCCACGAAATATCCCGGGAAATACGGTTACGTTGTTTACCTGGTTAGGAGCATCAGACCGGCCGGTGCCCGCTACTTTCGCCCCTGCTGCTTTGGCATCGTCATAGCTGGTTTCCGGCACGGGATTACATAAGGAAAAAACGACGGCATTATCATTCATACTACGAATAATTTCACCGGTAAAAACCCCTGGTGCCGATACGCCGATCAGTACGTCGGCACCTGCAGCCACTTCGGCAAGTGTACCTTGTATTTTGTTTTTATTAGTCCGGCTTAATAACGCGGCTTGCACACGATCAACCCGCTTCATATCCATTCCTTCATACATAGCGCCTTTAGAGTTGAGCATAATTACGTCAGCCGCTCCGGCGTTCAGCAGCAATTTTACAATGGCGGTGCCGGCGGCCCCGGCCCCGTTTACCACTATTCTGACCTGAGAGATCTCTTTCTTCACATACCTTAGGGCGCCAATAACTGCAGCTACGGCCGCAATCGCGGTGCCATGCTGATCGTCATGAAATACGGGAATATCCATGTTGGCCTTAAGGGCGTCTTCTATGTCATAGCATTTTGGTGACTCAATATCCTCCAGGTTTATACCGGCAAAGGACGGTTGCAGATATCTTACTGTTTCAATGAACTTATCCGCATCAGTAGTATCCAGACATATAGGCACAGCATCAACATCGCCGAAAACTTTATATAAGACCGACTTTCCTTCCATAACAGGCATCGCGGCTTCCGGACCAATATTGCCAAGGCCCAGCACTCGCGTACCGTCCGTAACAACTGCCACCATATTGCCCCGGCAGGTTAATTCAAAGGATAAATCTTTATTGGCATATATTTCTTTACAAGGTTCTGCCACCCCTGGTGTATAAGCCAGACTAAGATCATATCCGTTTTTTAGTTCTATTTTATTGGTCATTTCCAGCTTACCGTGATTTTCTCTATGCAGTTTAAGCGCTTCTTCCGGTATTCCCATAATGCTTCCTCCCCGTCTATTAATTAATGTCATCTGCGCTTATTGTAAGTCAGAAATGATTAACCGTATATAATAACTAATTTTTATAATAATTAAATAATATGAAACATAATTTTTTAACTAATTTAAGTATGGAAAAGTTATATACAGGGAATACGGATATATGGCTAACCGCCAAGAACGCCAAGTGCGCTAAGAAAATATAAGAACATGATAAAAAAAGCCGTTTATAATTGCTAAATAAAGCAACTATAAACGGCTGAATGTTATACCCTTGGCTTTTCATTTAAATTAATACGGTGATATTTGTATACCGGTCTGCCTACTGCGCCATAATTAATTTCTACTCTCAGCAAATCAGTTTGCAGGAAAAATTTAAGATATTTGCGGGTGGAGACTTGAGATATTCCCACACTTTTGGCAATTTCTTCGGCTGTAAATTCCCCGCGTATTTGCTCAATGTGAGTCCAGACCCGCAGCAGCGTATTGCGATCAAGTCCCTTTGGCAGTCCGGCATCATCGGTAAAGTCGCTTCCTTTGGCAAAAATTCCTTCATCTAGTTCTTGCTGACTTATAGTATCCCGCTTCTGAATTATCTGAATGCGTTTTCTAAAACCTAATAACGCCGTCTGGAACCGTTCAAATTCGAATGGCTTAATAAGATAATCCACAGCACCCAAACGAAGCGCTGCTTGAATACTCTGTTTGTCTCTCGCCGCCGTAACCAGTATTACGTCGACGTTCTGGCTCTTCTCACGTAGCGAGGTTAATAGCTGCAATCCATCCTGTCCGGGCATAAAGATATCAAGCAATACCAAATCTACCGGGCTTTCCTGTAAAAGAGCCAAAGCTTCTTTACTGTTTGCAGCAATCCCCGCCAGGGTAAAGCCATCTACTCTTTCCAGATAACGACGGTTTAATTCGGCTACCATAGGGTCGTCCTCGACAATCAGTACCTTGATTATGTTATTCACCTCCACTTTCATAGGGAAGGCTTATGCTAAATATAGTTCCCCCCTCCGGGGAAGCTGTGAAGGAGATTTCTCCCTGCAACCGTTCCAGACTGCATTTTGCCAAATATAAGCCCAAACCACGGTTGTTTTCCTTGCTGGAGACCCCTTTGTCAAAAATCTGCCCGCTTAATTCCGGTGGCACGCCGGCTCCCGTATCACATACAAGGATATTAAGCATACCCAATTCTGGCAAATAATCAATAGATAGCTCTACCTCGCGGCGGGGCATATTCTGCACCGCCTCAAACGCATTTTCGATCAGGTTGCCAATAATGGTTACCAGTTCATGAGTGACCGACTCATTTAACGGTTCAGGCAAATAGCTGTCTTCCGTTAAACACATCACCACATTTTTTTCCCTGGCCAAACTCAGTTTGCTGAGTATAAACCCGGCAAGCACCGGGTCACGGATATGCCTGCCGACAAAAGTTACTTCTTCCTGGTGATCGCAGGCAGCCTGCCTGATAAACGACGCCAGTTGATCATAGCTTTTTAGCTGAACCAAACCCAAAATGACATGCAGCTTATTCATAAATTCATGAGCCTGAGCGCGAAGAGCATCCACATAATCCCGCACCCCAGTCAACTCTTCCGCCATCCGTTTAACCTCAGTCTTATCCCGGAAAGTTGATATAGCACCGACAATTTTTCCGCTCACAACCAGCGGCATCCGGTTTGTCAATACAGCAACACCATTAAAATCCTGTTCTCGATCCAATTCAACCTGTCCTGAATGGACCACCGCCATTAGACGGGTGTTGGGCACATATGCATTTACATGCCCGCCAATGGGATCGCCCCGCACTCCTGCCAACTTGAGCAGCCGTCGCGCCTCATCATTGATTAAAGTAATCGTCCCTTGACAGTCAATAGCAATAATCCCCTCACGCACCGACTGGAGCATCGCACTGCGCTCCTCCAGACGCTTAGCAATGTCCTCAGGCTCCAATCCAAATAAAGTCCGTCTAATCCCGCGGCCCAACAGTATTGCTCCTCCAATGCCAACAAGCATTCCGGCAACAGTGGCTGATAGTAAGATCATCCGGGCTTGTTGAACAGCATACTGCACGTCGTTCATCAAAATGCCTACCAGCACCGCTCCAACTTGCTTTCCATCAGGTCCATAGACAGGTGTAAATGCGCGCAGTGAATCTCCCAGAGTCCCCGTAGCTGTTGAGGTATACTCTTTTCCAGCCAGAGCGTCGGCTTCATCACCGCCTACCACATGCCTGCCTATTTTTTCGGGATCGGGGTGAGATTTCCGAATGCCATTCATATCAAAAACCACAATAAACTCAACATTCGTTATGTCTCTGCATTCCTGAGCATATTGCTGAATGCCTGCGGCATCCTGCCGGCCTGACAAGCCATGGACAACTGCCGGGGACCGGGCAACCATACGGGCTATACTGATTGCCTGCTGCCCAATATGGCTTTGTACATCTCCTTCAATGCTGCGGGATATTAGTAAATTTGTGACTAATAAAACCATAGCCACGACACTGCAAACAAGCAGAATGATTTTAGACTGTAATTTTAATTTCTTTTTCAATTTTAATACCTCATGCCTCATTTTTCGGACAGTGAAGCTACGGCTGCTTCCGGCCAAACCGCAGGTAAATCATTATTTAACCCTTTCCCGAAAAAGTTACAAATTCTGATATAGATATAACTATTATAACAGAATAGAGTAAATAAACTCTATCCTTTCGCACTAAAGATTTCACCAGCACTCTCTATCCCTTTTTCTCATATAATAGTAGTGGATAAGAAAATGGAAACAATTTTCGAACTGTGCAGGGTTCAACGAAGCATAAAAAGGGAGGGTCTCTTATTGTATTTCCGTCTGTATGATCACTGTAAACTAGTTGAAAGTGCTGACAGCGCGGCTATTCATAATTTACAATCAGGCGATATATTGCCTGTGAACGCTGAGGAATTACAACTGTTAAAAAAATGCCAAACCAGCGCTCTTGAGGATATTATGGAGATATCCGAGTCAGCAAACCGGAACTCAGAATTTATCGCTGGCCTCATAATAAAAAAGCTAGGTTCGATAATTATTAAACAGGCTGAACAACAATACTTATAAATAAAGACTTATACGAGAAAATGCGCAGGGACATTGTCCTGCGCATTTTCTCACATGATTAATTATTCAGAAGTCATAAATCAACAGGTTCGCAGCGAATTTCCCAGGTTAGCATGCCTTTGCTGCTGGAATCCCTGAAAATTCGTCTTTCATGCATGCTGTATCCTAATACTGAAATCGCCACAGCCCGTTTGCCGGCCGAAAATTTTTTATTCCGCGTGCCGGGTGGTATATTTTCAACTTCACCATTCTCCCAAACAATCCTTATGACTGACTTTTCGGCATGTTCACCTGTTGCCTGAAAATTGGCAATAACAATGTTCTGCGCAAAACGCCCGGCAATTGCCTGCCGAAATTCTTTCTTTCCTTCAAACGGGACTTCATTCCCACGAATAACTTGCAGCGATGGCAGAGGTATAATAGTTACCGCATCAGAGGGAATAGTAGTATCAGAAGCAATGCCGGCATCAGCAGTGCCGGCCATCTCGCCAGATTTAGCCGGAGGCGGGACTGAAGTCTTTCCTTGTCCCACGAAAAACATATATCCACCAGCCATAAAGACAAACATAAAAACGGCACCTATTATAAAGGGTCTCCAATGTTTTATCATATACTCCTACCTTAAATCAAAAAAATATTTATGGGGTGAGAAGCCGACAGCAAGTACCTGTATCATTTTTTGGTTTCTGATCTTCGTTTTCCCTTTCCGCCCGTACCTTAATCAGCTCGCCCACAATACTTACCGCCAGTTCCTCCGGCGTTTCCGCACCGATGTTTGTGCCAATCGGCGCATAAACACGATCAAGTTCCTCTTTGCTATATCCTTGATCGATCAACTCCTGAAAAACCTTAGTCTTCTTGCTCCGGCTGCCAATCATGCCAATATATCCGGCATTGCTGCGTAATACCTGTTCAAGGACAATTTTATCATATAGATGCCCTCTGGTCACAATGACTAAATAACTATTTTCGTCAATCACCAGTTCCGGTAATTTTTTAAAGGACTCAATCACCATGATCTCCGTAGGCTCGGGGAATCTGTCATGATTAGCGTATTCTATACGGTCATCCAGCACTACCGTCCGGAAACCAACAGTCTCGCATAACGGCGCTATTTTTTGCGACACATGCCCGGCGCCAAAGATATAAACAGCCCCGGCTTGGCGCAGCGGTTCCACCAGGAAGCGCTGTTTGTCAAAAGCTTCGGCGTGAATAGTGATCTTGGCTGGCCCGGCTATAAGTTTCTCCAGAATGTATGGGTCACAGTCAATCTTACCAATAAGAGTTTTATCCGGTTTTACCAGGCATTGCTGCCTTATTAAACCTTTAATGTCATTCGTATTTTCCAGCACGGTAATAAGCCAGGCTTTTTCCTTCCGTTCCAGAATCTTGGCAGCTTCCGTGTAAATAATCCGGGCATTCTCGTCAGCGGCGTCAATGAAGTCAATTAATATTTCGCCTTTACCGCCGCAAATCATATCCATCCCGGCTGCATCCTTGCCGGTAAGATCAAATGTCTGGATCAGAGACTGCCTGGAAAGCAATGCCTCCCGGCCAAGACGTATGGCCTCAGCTTCCAGACGCCCTCCGCCAATTGTGCCGATGATCGCCCCAACAGCCCGCACCACCATTTTGGCGCCGGCGGTTCGCGGCGCGGAGCCGGATTTATCAAAAATAGTTGCTAAGACAAAGCTTTCTTTTTGTTGTAAAAGCTTCACCATTTCTTGAAATAGCTTTTTCATTCATAATCCCTCCAATATTTTATTTTCCTTAACAATAAGTACAAGCCCCGGGATAGGCAAGAATCAAAATTAAAATAATTCATTTCTTGATATTATCTTCCCAATCCCATTATTTGTCAATAGACCGCGAAAATTAATAATAAGAAACCGGGAACTGTTATTATAGTGAATCCCACGGATGAGAAACAGTACCGCTGACCGGTTAAATTCAAGCCAGGAGCGGTCCCAATATCCTCTTGACATTTTGGTAAAACAGGACTTACTATATAATAATCAGGAAAAAAATTTACATTTACTTTATATAACGTTTTAAAGCTTGTTGCTTGCAATTGGCGGAAAGGGTGAACAGGACTCTAGAGACTTGCACTTGTGGCAGATGGCAGCGAAATCCTGTTTACCCTTTCCGCCAGACTAGCTGAAAAAAAGAGGATAACCCAGATTAACAGGGAGGTTTAACGTGAAGAAAATAGCAGACCGCCTTAATCAACTTGGAACCGAGAATGCTTTTGAAATACTGAATGAAGTTAACCGTCTGAAAGCGACAGGGCTGGACATTATCAGTTTTGCCATTGGTGAACCCGATTTCGATACCCCGGAAAATATAAAACAAGCTTGTATTCAGGCCCTCCAGAACAATTATACCCATTACGGCCCCTCGGCCGGTATTTTGCCCTTGCGCGAAACCATAGCCGATTATGTTTCGCGCAGCCGCAATATTCCGGTAAATCCTGATGAAGTTGTAGTTACACCCGGGGGTAAGCCGATAATTTACTATACTTTGCATGCCTTGATAAACCCCGGGGATGAAGTACTTTATCCCAATCCCGGGTTTCCTATCTATGAATCAGTTATCCGTTTCGTAGGAGGCAAACCCATACCTGTTCCCTTACTGGAAGAAAGGAACTTCTCGCTGGATACCGCCCACTTAAAGCAATTAATCACGCCCAGAACCAAACTGATTATCCTGAACAGCCCCCATAATCCGACCGGCGGCGCGCTAACCAGACAAGACTTGGAAGAGATTGCCGAAATGGCAATCAGCAATGATTTATGGGTATTGTCTGACGAAATATACAGCCGCATTCTTTATTCCGGAAAGTTCAGCAGTATTAGTTCTTTACCAGGCATGAAAGAGAGAACGATAATATTGGACGGTTTCTCCAAAACTTATGCCATGACAGGCTGGCGATTAGGCTACGGCGTAATGAATGAACAACTGGCACCGCTCATCGCCCGGCTAATCACCAACTGTGAATCCTGCACAAACACTTTTATTCAATATGCTGCAATTGAAGCGCTGACCGGTCCACAAGACGCAGTGGAACAAATGGTCCGTGAATTTAAAACCAGACGGGACCTAATTGTAAGAGAGCTAAACAGCATCCCCGGATTCTCGTGCAAAACTCCGGCGGGAGCCTTTTATGCTTTCCCTAACGTAACCGAGGCCTGCAAGCAATATGGTTTCGCCAATTCGAAGGAACTGCAGCATCATCTCTTGCATGATGCCCATACAGCGGCACTGCCAAGAACCGCTTTTGGCGCTAAAAATATGTCTGAGACAGAAGAGTACCTGCGTTTCTCTTACGCCACCTCAGTCGATAATATAACAAAAGGATTGCAGCGTATCAAAGACGCTTTGACTGCCCGCTGACCAACAGCAAAGACTTGCCTTACGGCAAGTCTTTTTTATTTTTCTTATTCTTTATCCAACAAAGCAAGAAACTCTTTGACGTCTTCATCTTTCATAGTATAAGTATGCTCTCCGTCCACCGGAAATTGAACATTCCTGACTTCCTCGACATATTGTTTAAATGCATTGGTTATGACTTCGCCAACGCTGGCATATTTCTTAACGAATTTAGGAGTAAAGTTGTCATACATCCCTACCATATCGGCGTAAATCAAAAGCTGGCCATGTGTATAAGAACCTGCGCCAATACCCAATATGGAAATACCCGCTCTTTCGGTGATCGCTTTACCAACAGCGGTGGGGATACCTTCCACCAGAATGCTGAACGCGCCCGCTTCCTCCACTACTTTAGCCTCTTTTACCAGTTTTATGGCACTGCCGGCGTTACGGCCCTGTGCCTTGTAACCGCCAAGCTGCCCCATAAACTGGGGAGTTAGACCAATATGGCCCATTACTAGAATTCCTGCCTGCTGGATAGCTTTGATTCGTTCGGCAATCATTGGCCCGCCCCCTTCCAATTTAATGGCGTCAACCTGGGCTTCTTTGACAAAACGCCCGGCATTACTGATAGCCTGTTCATTGGAAGTCTGGTAAGACATATACGGCATATCGCCTACGATAAAGGTATTCGGCGCACCCCGCCGAACTGCCTGGCAATGCCGGATCATATCATCCATAGTAACCGGGAATGTAGTATCATACCCTAGACACACCATCCCCAGGGAATCACCCACCAGGATCATGTCTACGCCGGCCTTTTCCTGCATTTTGGCGGTTAGATAATCATAGGCCGTAAGGTATACTATTTTTTCTCCCTTAGCCACCATTTCATTAAAATCGTTAACAGTTCTTTTCGCCATCCAAAGCACCTCATTTAAAATATTTTTTATATAATCTTTTCAAAGTCTCGTTCCGTGTTTTTCTGCCAAAAATACACCGTCATCAACTTCCTTATACCATTTAAACAGCACATATTTGTTGTCCCTTTCGGTTGTGCTGTTTAACAATAATTGCAGCATACTTAAGCTCACCAATCGTGGCAAGCCTAGCAGGCATAATTCTAGCATCATTGCAAAAACTCCTGCTTTTCTCTGACAATTAAATCTGCAACAATTGATTTGCATCCTCGCCGCCTTATCACCCGGACTTTAAATCTACCGGTCATATATTTCTTAATTACATTTAAACAAAAATGTAATAAATAATAATTGTGTCCCAAATAATATCAAGGAGGAGGGACAACAATGAAGAAGAAGATGCAACTCATTCGGACAGCAACTATACTATTGATTAGCAGCGGTTTAATTCTGGGAGGGTGCACCAACATTAACCCCATCAATCCACCGTCTCCATATTCAGCACTTCCGCCCAGTGGACAATCAAATACGGGACAAGACTATACTGTTACATATAACTACCGCGATACCGGCCCCGTACAGCTTTCCGCCAACAATATCGTGTTAAAAGTCGGGCAAAAATTGATCCTTCAACCTGCTCCGGGGCTTACTAAAAATACCCGTTTTGTCTCATCAGGAGAAAACTTCTGGGGAAACGTAATGAAACAGGAAAGTGACCCCCAGGCAAGCGGAAAAGCGATATTCACCGCTATCAAGCCGGGCAAGGGTAAACTGCAGATTATCCCGGATACTGATAAGGTTGACAGAGCAGTTGATTTGTGGGTAACTGTGCAATAACTTATTTTCAACTCGCAGGTGTGATACCAGCGAGTCTTTTTTTGTTTTTCCGAACTGGACCATACTTCCCGTCCGGACGGTTGCGTATGACACCTTCACACACAATGCACCGCCCGGTTCATTGTCAATACCCGGAATACCGGAGAATACAATCTTCTTTCACCAATTATCTTATTTTCTGTCGCTGGAATTCTTGGTTTTCGCCGGTTAGCTATACCTTGTTATTCCCCAAAGTGCCTGGCATAATAATTGCATTATTATTCGTCAAATTCGGAATAACAAATTTGCTATTGCTTAAAGGGGGAAAATCTATGAATTTACGACGTACAATTATCGCTGTCTTTATGGGATTCGCCTTACTCCTGTCCGGCTGTGGATCCAATAAAAGCGTGGACAAAACCACCCGTATTACCGAATTCACAAAACCAGCGGTGGTGCGGGTCGTTTCCTTCAATGCCGCTGACTACAATTTTGACTCTCAACTGGCACCAATTTTGGGACAAAACAAATGGACCATCTATGACGGCGGTACAGGTTCAGGAGCGAATATTGCAGAAAACGGGTATATTGTTACGAACGCCCATGTAGTAGAAGCTTCCCACCTGTCAGACACCGAAGCAATACAGGCTTTAGACACAAATTTTTTCAAGCAGTTGCGGGATTATTTGTCCCAACGTTATAATCAACAGCAAATTGAAGCCATTGTCCGTTATGCAACGAATACAACAAAACGTGGTCAAATGGTGCGCCAAAGCCGCGTTATTTTGCCGGGCGGAGACGTTTATAGTTTTGACATAAAAACCTATGGCGCCCCTATCGGGCAGGGTAAAGACGTTGCAATCATAAAAATAGATGCTAAAAACCTGCCCATTGTCATGGTTGATGACACCGACAGTGCCAAAACAGCTGATCATATAATGGTTGCCGGTTATCCAGGGGCGGCCGATCTAAATGGGTTTCTTGACGACAAATCACAGCTGGTTTCATCCTATACCAGCGGCACTATATCAGCCAAGAAGACAAGTGATAAAGGTCCTGTCCTGCAGATGGACGCCAATATTAATCCCGGCAACTCCGGCGGCCCCGTTTTCAATGATGCCGGCAAACTGGTAGGCATCGCCACCGCAACATCAAGCGAAGGAATCGGCTGGGCTATCCCCGCCTCCACCATATTGGAATTCGCCCGCCAGGCGAACTCACCAATCAATCAACCGGGAGCAATCACCAAGTTATGGCAGGATGGGCTCGAGCTTTACTGGCAGGATAGATATTCAGCCGCCATTCCTAAGCTCGAAGAAGTTCAACGTCTGTACAGTAAACACTACGGGGTAACGGACTATCTTGCCGGATCCGAGGCTGCTATCACTCAAGGTAAAGATCATGGCAGCGGAACAGGGCTATGGGTGGCCTTAGCAGTGGTGATCGGCGCAACCGGAATCTGGTTCTGGCGGCGGCGCAGCAGGGTTGTAAGACCGCTTGGTGAAATAATTGTGCGCGAAAAGCCGGCATTTCCTGATTCTACGGTTATGACTATCCCTGCTGCCGCCACTCTTCAATCCTTACCGCAAAACCACACTAAGCGTGGTTTTGTCAGAGGGCTAAGTACACCCTTTCAGGATCAGGTATTTGAGGTCGGTGAAGAACCGCTGATTTTCGGCACTGACCCGGCCCGGGCGCAAGTGCTCTACTCTGCCGCAGATACACACCAGACCATAAGCCCGGAACACGCCCTTTTGATATATGATCCGGCAACACATAGCTTTTTATTAGAAGATGGACCTTCAAAAACAGGAACGTTTCTCAGCAGCGGCGAAAGAGTAAGTGTGTCAACACCGGCCAGGCTGCTTAATCACAACCGCTTCTATCTGGGCAGCCCGGAATTTGTTTTTGAGGTTTATACCGATTAAGCAAAGTATATAAAAGCAGAATACAATTACTGAATTAATTCTCGCATATCTTAGCATCTGTTGCAGATTATATACTTTATAGGAGAGTGACAGCATTATGGCTTACTGGCTTGCCAAAACCGAACCGGAAAGTTTTAGCTATGCTGACCTTGAGCGTCTGGGACGTGATCGCTGGAATGGAGTTAAAAATTTTGCGGCGCTGAAGCATATGCAAAACATGAAACCAGGTGATCTCGTTTTTATCTATCATACAGGCAAGGAGAAGTCTGTAATCGGTGTAGCGGAAGTGGTATCACATGCCTATCCTGACCCGAATGAAACCGACAGCCGTCTTATCGTAGTAGATATCGAACCCCGCTACCATTTGGACAAACCTGTAACATTAAGAGAGATTAAGCTCAACCCTGCTTTTCAAAAATGGGAACTTGTGCGCCAATCCCGGCTTTCAGTTATGCCGGTTATGGAAGAATATTGGCAATTGGTACATTCCTTAGCCAAGCAATAGCTACTATAACATCTTTAGCTGACATTCCGGGAAACTAAGCCCTGTTTTCACCAGCCCTTGGCAATAGGAAAACAGGGCTTTATTATTTAGGCAAACATCTAATAATAATTTTTATTAATTAAATATATTTTTTTACTAATAGCACTTGACATCTGTTTTTATAACATGTTAATATAATACTGTACTAAAAAGGTATAGTATAGAGGTGCTTAATGAGAATATCACAGGAAACGGATTATGCAATCAGGGTAGTACTATATTTATCCCAATTAGGGTATGGTGAAATTGTCGGTGCCAAAACGATTGCCGAACATGAAGCCATCTCATTGCGGTTCCTGTTAAAATTGCTGCGAAAGCTTATAAAAACAGGCATTATTCATTCACATCGCGGCATAAAAGGCGGCTATTCATTAGCCAAACCGCCGGAAAAAATAAATCTTAAAGAGGTTATTGAAGCAATTGACGGTCCTATATATATTAACCGTTGTTTATATGAACCGGAATATTGCAATAAACAATACACCGCTCACTGCAAGGCACATCAGGCATTAAGCAATGTAAACAAACTGCTTGCGGCCGAGTTGGAGCGCCTAAATTTTCAAAGTATATTAAAACAAGACATATAATTTTGTATAGCTTGTTTTATATATATAAATCTGGATAAAACCAGATTTTTTATTCAATCAATACTATACTAAAAAAGTATACTTTTAGGAGGAGATTAATTGATGGTTACCAAAAATTGCGCGGTATGCTCGTCCGCAGACACAACACTTGAAAGTTTTATCAGTTCACTTAGTGTGGAAACAGCCCACCACCGGGTAGTAAATCAACGCGCCAAATGCAGTTTTGGCCTGCAGGGAATTTGCTGCAAGCTTTGTTCTAACGGACCCTGCCGCATTACAACAGAATCCCCGCGGGGAGTTTGCGGCGCCAACGCCGACACCATTGTGGGACGGAATTTTCTACGCGCGGTAGCGGCCGGAGCCGGTTGCTATATTCATGTTCTTGAAAATGCTGCCCGGACATTGAAGGAACTTTCCCTTAAAAAAGGGCAGCTAAAAGGTGAGGCGGCATTGGACCGCTTAGTAGAATTACTGGGAATTGATGAGCCCGATTTGCATCAGAAAGGTGTGCTTGTTGCCGATAAGATACTGGCTGATTTATATAAACCACGCTTTGAGAAGATGGAACTGGTGGAAAAACTGGCCTATAAACCACGCTTTGATGTTTGGAAGAAACTTGATATATTGCCTGGTGGAGCCAAATCGGAAGTGTTCGACGGCATTGTAAAAACCTCTACGAATCTTGGCAGTGATCCGGTAAATATGCTTTTGCACGCCCTCAGCCTCGGTATTTCAACAGGATTGTATGGACTTGCCCTGACTAATCTGGTAAATGACGTTATTCTCGGAGAACCAACAATCCGCATTGCGCCGGTTGGTTTTAGAGTAATTGATGAAGGATATATCAATATTATGATAACAGGACACCAACATGCAATTTTCGCCCATTTGCAGGACCGCCTTATTGAAAAGGACGTACATACGAGAGCACAAGCTGCAGGCGCAAAGGGTTTTCGCCTGGTAGGATGCACCTGCGTAGGTCAAGACTTGCAGCTGCGTGGTGAGCATTGTCAGCAAGTATTTTCAGGGCATGCCGGCAATAACTTTACCAGTGAAGCCGTAATTGCAACAGGCGGCGTAGATCTTATCATTTCAGAATTCAATTGCACATTGCCCGGAATCGAATCAATTGCCGATAAAATGCAAGTGAAAATGATTTGCCTTGATGACATAGCCAAACAGGCAAGTGCCGATCTTTTATCATATAGTTTTGAAAATCGCGAAAAAATTTCAGAACGCATTATTAACG
>JAEYSJ010000028.1 GCA_023434855.1 Bacillota bacterium
ACGTTCCACACGAAATGGTATTCTTAAAGACGTAAAAAACTCGCTAAAGAGCGCTGCAATTTGTTTTGCATCTTCTAAACATTCAGGAGGAACACCATTAAATCCACCGATTGACTCACTCATTATACCTTTATCATTAACGAATACGGTTTGGGCTTCATTATTTTCTAAAAATAAAATAGCATATCTTGTATCCGGAAAAACTAAATGCTTATTGAAAATTTTTCTATAAATCATTATCTCTTGCAAGTTCTTGTTCTTTTCAATTTTTGTTTTTTTCCAAAATTTTGAGTATACTATGCCTCTTGTCGTACTGATTTCTAAATATATATCCTGCATAGAATTTAGCGTGAATAAATTAATACCATCTAGATATGAAAATGGTTTCACTTTTATTACATAGATTTTATAAGGTTCAATAATTTTTGACTCATCATTTCCAGATATACATAATTTGTACTTGTTTCCATAAATTATATTAACTTCAGTAAAGCATATCGGTGATAAAGAACAGTTTTCAATAGTTACAGTAAGACTATCCCCTTTGAAAAGATTAAATGATGGAGCATATTGTAGAAATTTTATTTTTTTACACCAGAACTTTAGGTAAAAGGTATAAACTGTAATTGCAAATATACAACTATCGCCTATTATTGATAAAACATCTTTAATCATTTCAAAACTCATACTCTGCTCCTTAATTCTAAACCTACCTATGACTAATTTTAAAGCGCACTTAACTTCGTAATTATTAGTTATTAGAAATCAACCACTTTATAAAATATTTTAACACACCGATATTTATATGTAATATTTTAATCTAAAAAAAACAAAGAGAAAATGCTTGGCATTTTCTCTTTGTTTTTATATCATGAAGAGTAGCTTCGCATTTCTTCATGTTATTTATGTGTTTTTTACATATATAAATTTAACATACTTATTAAATCGTGTCAATAATTTGAGTCAAAATTTAAGCTTAAATTTCAGCTTAAATTTTGACTCAAATTTTGAACTGAAATTTTCAATATACAAAATACTATTTATAAATCCATCAAAAATTAAGGGATATTTTTGAATCCAAATCTTTCACTCATTCCCAATCGCCCATCATACAATTTATTAACGATGCATGAGTGCAGATTCGGTTTCTGTTGCTTAATTTCGTTAACTTGTCTAGCCAAAGGATTTGGTACAAAATCCGCTAACTGAAGTCCTATATTATTATCTACTTTAAGCGGAAAACTGATAGTAGATAATCTTTTTTGAAAAGCATTTCGGCTAAAAAACAACGTCCCGCTTGCCTTTAAAGTATAAAAATGATTCTGTAACCTTACATTTTCAACTGGATTTCTTGACTCAACTAAAACACTTCCTACAGCGTTATTAACTTCCAAGAAATGAATGAAATTTTCTAAAACGATCTGCAAAGCCACGAAATACTCATCACAAATTTCGCCACAATGATATAATCTTTTATATTCTCCGCAATTTACGGAAACTGCTAGAGTAGTGAGTAAGCCTTCTCTACTAAATAAATCACTTAGTCCATCCCATAGTGCTTTACGCTTTTCAGCATTTTTTAATGCTGTATAAATAGGATCTTCAGGCCTACGTATTTCAACTTCATGTAGGATAACCGCTTCATTCCCAAAAACATCTCTTTTAAGATTATTAACAAATGGGATTACAGTATTTGTATAATCAGACTCTTTTACGGCGCATCCACCTAGGCAAAGATGCTTGTATATATGATTAGGTTTTAACTCATCAAGAAATAGTAAATAATTATCCAATTTACCCATCCCTGCTTTTAAATAATTTTCAGAATTACATAGGTATTTTACCATCTACTGTCGAGTATTACAATAAATTGTTTGATTTTGCGAGTGTTAAAAACAGTAAAATGGGGAATATACATTAATGCGGAGAAATGGAAACTACTTTCCGTAAAAAATGGCTGATAAATGAAATGATATATACTACTTTTTTATCAGCCATTTTTTTATTATGCTTCGTAAACATATTAGAAAGCACCGCCCTACCAATTACGGTAGGGCGGTGCTTTCAGCTTTCAATAAACCACTGCCCAGTGTCGCAGAACAAATAAACCTCTTTGCCGTGTATCCTACAGGTATAGCGCATACCCTGACCACCTACTTTTAGGGATGCTGCTATTCTTACATCTAACACTCGGTCAACACTGTACACCCACCCGTCTGTTATCAATACTAGGAGGCGAAAAAAGGTATAATAAATTCACCTTCTTTCTTTGTATATATGTACACGTGTGCAATAATGTCTAGTTAGGCTGAACGTTCTTTGAGATATATTTGAGTATTTTTTCATTGTCTTCTACAACTATAATCTTCCCCTTAAAATCATCTAATAAATCTAACATCTTAGGAATATCAGTTTTATTATATTTGTGGTTCCATTTGATTAAATTAAATAATCCAGTAATTGTCTCTTTCTTTATCGATTTTATAAAACCCATTTTTCTTTTTAAAAACCTAAGTATTACTCGCTTGTGTTGAAGAAAAATGCTGGGTTTGAGAATGAAAATAATATCTGCATTTTCAAAGCTCCGTCGTAACCAGCCATAATAGACTCCTTCAATAATCCAAGCATCTCTTGATACAATTTCTCCAAGTTTAACATCTCTTATTGCAGGATTGGCTCTTTTTCCAAATGTAGTGGAATCATTGTCCCAGAAGATATTATCTAAATCATAAGTTTCTATATCTAATTGTGATGACAGTTTTTGCGCAATATATGATTTCCCACTACCTGAGCCACCAATAATGTGTATACGCCTAATCATATTGGAATTCACACCTAACTTTAAGCCCATGGCTATTATTATTTGGATATAGCCCTAATTCGCTATAAGACATTAAAACTATACTTGCCTGTTTTCTATATCTTAAAGTTTGCTCTGTTATTTAGTCGAGTTAACATCCTCCCACCGGATTGATAGCGGTTTACTCTACCTTCTTCGCCATGCTCCGCTATTAATCCTATAAACTTTTTACTCATCTTAGTTACCTCCTTTTACAAGAACATATGTTTTGTATGGTTATTTTGGAACAAATGTTCTGTTTTGTAAAGCGGTAATAAATGACAAAAGCCTGCCGCAATTGGCAGGCGTAGTTCCGGTTATGCCGGGGTTTTTGTTCTGGCTTTTGGTTTGTCCTTCTTGATTACTGCTAGGCTGCCCTTGATAGCGTCTACAATTTTTCAATTATAACAGAAAAATCTTTTTCATTTATTATGTTTAATTTTCCATCAGAGGCTACAATTATTCGAGGAATAGAGTTATCGGGAGGAGTACGTTCTGGCAATTCATTCCCCGTTATTTCATTTAAACATTTATTCTGAATATAAATTTTTATATCTTCAGATAAACTACATTGATCAAGAATATATTCTAAAGCTTTCTCAGAATTGACTATGACTGAGTTTTTGCGCTGAACTAATTCTACTCTTTTATTAGTACCTATTAGAGGCAAATCGTCAGGATTAAAAAAATTAACTTGAAACCACAAAGCAAAGTCAAGAATTTTTTGATGCCTCTTTTGCAATCTTATACGAATGTCTCTAGTTTCTGGGAATAATATCTCACTTTCTTCAAGTACGAAGTTCCATTTTATAGGTATTTCTTCAATTATTAATCTATAAGTTTTCAATTCACTAGCCCAATCAAACTCTCCATTGTGTTCATAGTTATGAAGTTTCGACGACAACATATCAATATATAAATAAAATTTCATTAACCATTCCTGATATTTTCTAAAATTACTGACCAAATCCTTTCGTGCATCATTAGCAATTTGATTCAGCATCTGTTTGTTTTGAGATCGTATCTGAAATTTATAGGTGAAAAACCATCCAACTATTGCAATTAAAACTGCAATGAGACCAACCATTGCAGTTGCAAATCCCTCATGTTCATCACACCATTCTATAAGGTAAGAGATATCAAACATCATGGCGCCCCTTCCTCGTTACGATCAATCTCTTTTCTATTCTACATTTAATAGTAACATAATTAAAGCTAAAAAAAATAAGTCGCCCACCCCGAAGGATGAGCGGTATTATTATGCTTTGTAAGCAATTTCTAATTCATGTTCCTTTTCCGATTTTACTAAGTCAATATCTAACACCGTAAATCTTTCGAGCGACATATTGCGTTCCCCATCGGGATGGTATTGCATACCAATTAAAGTTTCACGCCCTACTATAACATAGTCAGGTTTTCTACCATGCATTCTTTGCGCTTGATTGATTCTTATTGCTAGCTCTTCAAACACTCTACTATTCATATTATTCTCCTTCCCCCCGACCAATGCCGGGTGTTAAAAATCGTGCATCTATTTACGATCTATCCGAAACTTCTTCGAGTTCCAAAATTGAATCTTGCCCTATCAATCTCGTTGTTCCGTCTGGTCTTTCTACGCGGTATGATTTAGGAGTTATTTTTATGCATTTCACTTCCTTTTCATAGACGATTTCATACATGCCGGTTGAAAAAGCAACATTATATGTTTTGCCTAATTTCATTTTTACCTCCCACTTGCTTTATTCGTGTAATTCAGTTAAAATTCTTCATTTCCTGCAAGACAAAATGCCGCTTTTGTGTTAAATACGCAAGTGGACAAAACAAAAAATCCCAGCAGCCAAAGCCACCGGGCACTAAATCAACGCACTAACACTTACTTATATTCTGAAACTCCATGCTAACTTCAAACATACGAATTGCTTCCTTATAATCAGAAGCAGCATAAGAATCTATAACATGGTTGCCTCTCATTAAGCGATAAAACAATTCCTTCCCTACTCTATTTCTATACGCATACAATATTAATTGATCATCCTTACGCTTTACTATGTAATCGCAAATTAACACATCTTTTATTCCTACTAAACGTTCCGATACTAAAAAACTGTCCTCTTTTTCAGTTAAATCCATTTATTCACGTCCACTTCATTATTTTTGCAATGTGAACCTTTATATTCCATATTTAATTCGCAGTTTTTGAATTGCTGCTATAACTTGGTCAAATTCTGACAGGCTATTAGGAGATACAGGTGTAGTAATTAAATGGGCAACAGTCTGAAAGCTAACTCTACCGTTATAATTCATTACTATAAATATTGCTTTATGTGGCTCCTGCCCTGTGCCCCAGTTAACATTTCCATAACAAACCCTGTAAAAAATATTATCGCCATGTGTCAATGCTGGTATTTCAATATAATCTTCGACGGTGTGAACTCTGTTATCTGTAGTCACTGTACCCTCTCCCTTTATTAAAATGCCTATCTCTTTTATATTACTAGATTATTCCAAAATAAAAAAGCCCCAGACCGAAGTCTGGGGTGATGATTAATAATTTAAAAGGGCCATTGCTGGCCCCTTTCGCCTATTTTATCAACGGTTGTATTATAGCGATAATACTTACGAGATAATATAGGACTTCAAGGAAAGTGGTGAGTTTTTCTAATTTACTCATTAGCGAAGCCCTCCTTTCTCCCGTAAAAATCGGAGAAGAGCATCCGCTTTTTCCTATAATTCAGTACTTCAATACAGCATTATAAAATCCTTTACCGGGTAAGAAAATACCCACCAGCTGCAGTACCAATAATCCAGCCAATCCGCTCACGCTTACGAGCGGATTTTTCTTTGTCCATTTCCTTCTTATGAACTGCAGCCTGCTTCTCTAACTCCTGGTTAGCGATAAGCCGGGCCTGAGCATTCGCCATATCAGTTACATCAATCTTAGCAGTAGAGGTTGTAGAAAAGCGCAGCTCGCCGTTTTCACCAAGCTTAATATCAGGCTGGCCAGTTACGTTCGGCACCTCGACCTCTTGCCCATTCACAACAGCAATAACCTTGCCCTGCTTCTCAACAAACTGCAATACCGCTCCGGGAATGCTGGGAGCCTGGACTGCTACTTCCCGGATTGTCTCGGTCTTAGTATTTATAATTTGAGGTATTGGTGCTATAACTGTTGGCTTTGCCGACTGTTCCTTAATGTGTTGTTTCCACTCCTGGTATTCTGTCCGTGCAAAATAAAACAGGACTGCCACCACGACAGCCCCTACAATGTATTTCCAGTTATTACGGATAAAGTTTTTTGCGTTTTCCATCATGCTCCCACCTCTACGATATAATCAGTTACGCCCCTGGCAATAGCTGCAGCAAACATCCTCTTACCTTCAGCGCTGGCCAAGATAGCTTCTTCTGCTGGATTACTGATGAAAGCCAGCTCCACCAGCACAGCCGGTGCATCGGTATTAATCAGCACATACAAACCGGCTTCCTTATCCACATCACCGTCTGACCAATCACCTCGAACCGGGAGCGTGGGAAACTCACCGGCCATCTGCGACATAATCAACGTGGCCAGCCTGTCAGCCCTGGTTTGCCCCCTGCTGGTCCATATCTCCATGCCAGTGGCTGCAGCAGACGAAAACGAATTACAATGTATGCTGACAATTAAATCAGCGCCCCAGCTATTAGCCTGATTACAAATATCTTGCAAACTATCCGATTGATAGCTGATAGCCTGGCACCCTGCCCCACTAAGATAATTAACCACCTGTGCAGCTACGTCAGCTGCTACGTCTGATTCTCGCAGTCCGGACGGACCAACGGCCCCCGGATCAGGATAACCACCGGGAGCATGGCCGGGATTTATAATTACTTTCATTACAATACACCTCACTTTGTTTTAAATCTGTCTAACAATACACTCAACCGGCTGCGTAAAAAATCGAGCAAGCCACCGGCCTGCTCGACACCTGCATCCCTTAAATTTTCTAGAACGCTAATCGCTTCTGTAGCTGCTAAGTACACCCACGCAACCTTTAGTAATAGCGGCGTTTCCCCTGCTGCAACGAGAAGAAAGTCAGCGTTTACTGCCATTATCGTTAAAATTAAGTAGAGAATCAATTTACCTGCGAATCGGTGTTTCATGGCATCAGAATTGATCCGGCCAGCCTTAAATGCGGCCGGGATATTTATGATGCAACGTAGTAGACCAGACAATTTACTGCAATCCTGCAGATGCTTATAGCTAATAGCAATCCACCTGGTAACAAGATCCACGAAGATTAGCACTGTAAATGCAAGTAGTGCACCACCATGTACACTTGTCGCCAAGCCCACAAT